>CBFGPU010000001.1:0-18410 GCA_965650715.1 uncultured Haloferula sp.
GAACAAGGTGGCCTGGTACTGCCGCTTCGCCTTCTACTTCATCGGCATGGGTCTTGTGATCCGCAACCTCCGGAAGTTCTCCGTCCGCCAGGACAGCGATCCGAACCCCGGCACCGCGAACCTCTTCAAGGCCCGCTTCCACTCGACCTACACCCTGATCATCTTCGCGGTCACCATCACCTTCGCCGGCATCGACTGGCTGCAGGGGATGAAGTTCGATTGGTTCTCCACCATGTGGGGCGTTTACCTCTTCGCCGGAGCCGCGCTCAACTCGATGGCGGTCATCATCATCACCGCCACCCTGCTTCAAAAGGGCGGCTACCTGAAGCGCGTCGTCGGACCGGAACACTTCCACATCATGGGCAAGCTCCTGCTCGCCTTCACCATCTTCTGGGCCTACATCGCGTTCTCCCAGTTCTTCCTGATCTGGTACGCGAACATCGCCGAGGAAACCTCCTGGTACCTCATCCGGAACACGGAAGGCTGGAACATCGGCAGCATCGCCCTGGTATTCGGCCACTTCGTCATCCCCTTCGTCGTCCTGCTCCAGGCATGGCTCAAGAAGAACCCGAAGCTCCTCAGCATCGTCGCCGTCTACACCCTCGCGATGCACATCCTCGATCACTACCTCATCGTGATCCCGGAGCGCTCGGTGTCCCTCATGAACATCCTGCCTGACTTCGCCGGCGTGAAAACCACCATCCCCGGTGCCTTCTGGGGAGACATCTTCGCCTTCATCACCGTCGGTTCCGGCTTCGTCTTCTTCTACCTCCGCGCCCTGACGCAGACCGCGACCTATCCGCACCGCGACCCGCGCATCCTCGAATCCGCCAACGTCTCCAACTGACCTGAATCATTGGACCTTGGAGTTTAGAATTTGGACCTTTTTCCCAGCTCATGTCTTCCAGCGACAATCCCCTGATCCGTTTCGCCGCCTTCTGGTGGGCGCTCGGCGTCTTCTCGCTCTTCGCGGTGATCCTCATCGCGTTGAAAATCTTCGGCGGCGGGGCTCCGGAGAATGATCCCCTGGAAGAAGCCGCCGCGGCCAAGCGCTACGAGGCCGCCGCCAAGATCAAGTCCGCCCAGGATGCCAACTTCGCCTTCAAGGAAGTCGAGGCTGGCAAGGTCGTCCAAGTGCCGCCGCATGCCGCTTTCGGCGCGGTCGGTGAGCAACTGCTCGGTGCCAAGCCGTTGGCAGTGAAGGCGGATGCGCAGATTCATCCCGATGGAATCATCGCGAAGCTGAAAGCCGAAGAAAAAGGACCCGACATGGGCCCGGTCGATGCACTCACCCCTGCCGCCGACGCCCCGATCGACCCCTCCGTCATGGAAGTCGGCAAGGCTCAATTCATGGTCTGCATGGCCTGCCACGGCGCGAACGGCGAAGGCGGACCCGTCGGGCCCCCGCTCGCCGGCTCCGATTGGGTCAAGGGTCCCGTTTCGAACCTCATCCGCATCCAGCTCCGCGGCCTCAACGGTCCGATCACCGTCAGCGGCAAGCAGTACAATTTCCCCGCTCCGATGGCTCCGCTTTCCTACCAGGAGGATGCCCAGATCGCCGCGGTGCTGACCTACGTCCGCAACAGCTTCGGCAACAAGGCCGGTCCGGTCCTGCCCGAGCAGGTCAAGATGCTTCGCTCCGAAGTCGGCAAGCCGATGCTTACCGAGGCGGACCTGATCAAGCCCTGATCTCTCACACGATTTTCCAATGTCTCCTGCCACTTCCCAGACCCCGGTGAACGACGCGATCCGCCGCGCGGAGATCGACCTCTCGCTGCGCCATCCGGTGATGTTCTTCTTCACCAGCGGTGCCGCTTGGCTCGCGGTCGCTATCCTGCTCGGCATCATTGCTTCGGCGAAGGTGCATAGCCCGGGTTTCCTCGATGGCGTCTCGTGGTTGACCTACGGCCGCGTCCAGTCCGCCCACATCAGCGCGCTGGTTTACGGCTGGGGCTGCCAGGCCGCATTCGGCACCCTCGTCTGGCTCATGGCTCGCCTCTCCCGCCAGGAGTGCCGCGCCGCCGGGATCATCCTCGTCGCCGGTCACGTCTGGAATTTCGCCATCTCGCTCGGCGTCATCGCCATCCTCGCCGGTAACGGCACCGGCATGCCCTGGATGGAGTTCCCGGCCTTCGCCTGGGTGCCCATGCTCCTCGCCTACGGCGCGATCGCCATCTGGTCGATGGTCCAGTTCAAGGTCCGTCCCGCCGGTCACGTCTTCATCTCGCAGTGGTACATCCTCGCCGCGCTGATCTGGTTCCCCTGGGTCTTCGCCAGCGCCCACCTGCTGGTCCACGGCTTCGCGGGCAATCCCGTGATGGCCGCCGCCATCAACGCCTGGTACCGTTCCGCTCTTCTCCTCCTCTTCTTCGTCCCCACCGGCATCGCCGCCGCTTACTACCTGATTCCGAAGGTCTCCGGTCGCCCGGTTTACAGCTACTCCCTGTCCTCGCTCGGCTTCTGGTCGCTCGCCATCATCGCCCCGTGGGCCGGCATGCAGAAGCTCGCCGGTGCCCCGATCCCGAATTTCCTGCCCTACCTCGGCGCTGCCGCCACCATCCTCTTCGCGATCCCGGCCATCGCCGTCGGCGTGAACCTCATCAAGACCGCCTCCGGCGCCCCGGATACCGTTGTCAATAGCCCCACGCTCCGCTTCACCCTCGCCGGGGTCATCTGCCTGCTGGTGCTCGCCTTGGCCTGCGTCTTCCTGAACAACCCGGCGGTCCTTCCCGGCACCCAGTTCTCCATGGCCGGCTACGGCTTCGACATCCTCGCGATCTACGCCTTCTTCAGCTTCATCGCCTTCGGCATGATCTACTTCGTGGTGCCGCGCATCACCCGCCGCGAATGGCTCTCCAGCCGCCTGATCAAGATGCACTTCTTCCTCTCCATCTACGGCGTCGCCCTGGTGGTGCTGGTCGCCCTCTTCGGCGGCGCGATGCAGGGCATCGGGCTGGAAGCATACAAGCAGCCCTTCGAGGACGCGATGACCCGCGCCTATCCCTACGCCGTCGCCACCACCCTCGCCTGGTGCTTCCTGCTCTTCTCGAACGTTTTCTTCTTCTTCCACCTCACCCTCATGTGGCTCCGCCTCGGCCGCCGCAGTTCCCACCCGACCCTCCTCGGCCACGGCCACCACGATGATCTCCACGATCTGACCCATGGCCCCGAAGGCGACATCGACAACGCCGGCCCCGGCTCCGCCGCCGCCCACTCCCACTAAACATGCCGTTTAGTCATTAGTGCTTAGTCATTAGTAATTTTTCCCGCCAAATGAGCTTCCGCCAATTCGCATTCGGTCTCACCGCCTCCTTCGGCATCGCCTGGCTGGCCATCGTGATCGTGCCCTTCTTCATGATGCGCCACGTCAAGCCGGTGGCCTTCGATGAAACAGCGGACGGCAAGGAAGGCATCTACCACCCGAAGAAGAGCGGCCGCGTGATCAACGGCGCGGAGGTCTATGCTGCCAACGGCTGCTACCACTGCCACAGCCAGCTCATCCGGCCGACCTACGCCGGCAGCGACCTCGGTCGCCCCGACTGGGCCGGCTTGAAGGCCGATGAAGACCGCGGCGACACCCGCCGCCAGACGAACATCTTCGACTATCAGGGCGAGAAGTTCGCCCAGATCGGCCTGAGCCGCCTCGGCCCCGACCTCTCGAATGTCGGCCGCCGCGTCGAGAAGATCTACGCCAAGGACAGCGATCCGCAGAAATGGCTGCTCGGCCACCTCTACGACCCGCGCGCGAATCCCGAGCGCCCGACCTCGAAGTGCCCCTCCTTCCGCTTCCTCTTCGACACGAAGGAGATCGAGGGCCAGACCCCGGACGACGCCGTCGCGATCAACAAGGACGGCGAGGCCGTCATCCCCGGCCCGGAGGCCCTCGCCCTCGTCGATTACCTGCTCTCCATGAAGCGCGATGACGTCGTTCCCGCTTCGATGAGCCATCTGCCGCCCGCGCCGAAAGGCACCCCCGAGAAGGCCGCCGCACCCGCAGCTGCTCCCGCCGCCCCGTAAGGCCAATCCGAATTTCCTTCTTCCGATGATCGACCCTTCCAAGCCCGACCTCGAGGAATCGGTGAACGTCACCGAGACGCACGAGCGCGTCCTCCGCGGTGCCGCCGCGGCCTCCCGCGAGCACAAGCTCACCGAGAACGGTGCCGAGCCGGTGTCCCTCTGGGTCACCGCCCTCTGCTTCGTCCCGGTTCTTGTCGCCGGCTGGACCCTCGGCAATGCGGGCACGCTCTTCTCCTACAAGGACACCGTGAAGTCCGGTTACGTCCAGGTCATCCCGCCGGACGACGAAGGCGGCGGCCCGCCGCCCGGCCCGGCCCTCGAGATCTACATGAAGAAGGGCGCGAAGCTCTATTCGAAGTGCAGCGGTTGCCACGGCCCGGACGGCAAGGGCGACGGCAATGCTTATCCTTCCCTCGCCGGTTCCGAGTGGGTCCAAGGGGAAACCGAGCGCTTCGCGATGGTGGTGCTGAACGGCCTCACCGGTCCGACCTCCACCGGCAAGACCTTCGGCGTGATGCCCGCCCAGGGGGCCGGCATGAGCGGCGAAGACCTCGCCGCCCTCATGACCTACGTCCGCAATACCTTCGGTAACAAGGTCGGCGACGTCGTCACCAAGCAGATGGGCACCGCCGCCCTCGAAATCTCCAATTCGCGGGCGAAGGCCGGAGCCCCGGTCACCGCCGACGAATTGAACGCCGATCACAAGAAGAACCTGCCCGGCGATCCCCTGGATCCCTCCGTGCCCATCGACCCGGTGACCCTCGAACCGGTGGCCGCCCCGTAACCCCGAATTCCCTTCTAGCATGAGCGCACACGCCGCCACTGCCGACCACCACGGCCACGACGACCATCACCACCACGAGCCCGGCTTCTGGTCGAAGTACATCTTCTCCACCGATCACAAGATGATCGGGATCCAGTATGGCCTCACCGCCATGGCCTTCCTGGCCTTCGGCTTCTACCTCATGATGGTGATGCGCTGGAGCATCGCCTACCCGCACCAGCCGCTCCCGGAGTGGATGAGCTGGATCTTCACCGACAACTGGAAGGCCCGCTGGCTCCAGGATGGCAAGGTGACGGGCGAGACCTACAACATGTTCGGCGCGATGCACGGCACCATCATGGTGTTCCTCGGCATCGTGCCCCTCGGCTTCGGTGCCTTCGGCAACTACGTCACCCCGCTCCAGATCGGCGCGGTCGATATGGCCTTCCCGAAGCTGAACATGACCAGCTACTGGCTCTACCTGCTCGGCGGTCTGACCATGTGCCTCTCCTTCTTCATGGAGTCCGGTGCCGCCAAGTCCGGCTGGACGAACTACTCGCCGCTCGCCGGTTTCGCGGACGGCCAGATCGTGAACCAGTGGCTCGCCGGACAGACCCAGTGGCTCATCGGCCTCGTCCTGCTGATTTCCTCTTCGCTGCTCGGTTCGGTGAACTTCATCACCACGATCATCAACCTGCGCGCCCGCGGCATGACCTGGATGCGCATGCCCTTCTTCGTCTGGGCGATGCTCGTCACCGGTTTCCTCCTCCTGCTCGCCTTCCCGCCGCTTGAAGCCGCCGGCATCATGCAGCTCATGGACCGGGTTTCCCACTCGTCCTTCTTCATGCCCTCCGGCCTCTTCTCGAAGGCGGAAGGTCTGGCCGATCTCTCCGGCGGCGGTTCCCCGCTCCTGTTCCAGCACCTCTTCTGGTTCCTCGGCCACCCGGAGGTGTACGTGCTCCTGCTCCCGGCCATCGCCTGCGTGGCGGAGATCATCCCCGTCAATACCCGCCGCCCGCTCTGGGGCTACAAGGCCATGGTCTACGGGGTGCTCACGCTCGGCTTCCTCTCCTTCATCGTCTGGGCCCACCACATGTATCTCACCGGCATGGGCCCGGTCGTCTCGACCTTCTTCCAGACCACCACGGTGCTGATCTCGATCCCCTCGGTGATCCTGCTCACCTCGATGATCATCTCGCTTTGGGGCGGTTCGATCCGCTTCACCCCGGCGATGGTCTGGGCCCTCGCCTTCCTGCCGATGTTCGGCATCGGCGGTCTCACCGGCCTGCCGCTGGCCTTCAACCTGGTGGACCTCCACCTGCACGACACCTACTACGTGATCGGCCACTTCCACTACGTGGTCGCCCCGGGCATCCTCTTCGGCCTCTTCGCCGGCGTGTATCACTGGTACCCGAAAATCACCGGCCGCCACATGAGCACCATCCTCGCTCACGTGCACTTCTGGCCCAGCCTCGTCTGCATGAACCTGATCTTCTTCCCCATGCTCACACAGGGGATGGCGGGCTTCCACCGCCGCTGGTACAACGGCGGCGACGCCTACTTCGCCGGTGACAACACCGCGAACGAGTTCGGCAAGGTCGTCGCCGAACAGATCGACCTGAACATCCTCATGTCTTGGGGTGCCTGGATCATGGCCGTCGCCCAGATCCCCTTCGTGATCAACCTCTTCACCGCCTGGAGGCTGGGCAAGAAGGTCGAGAGCGACAACCCCTACCACGGCACCACCCTGGAGTGGGCCACCCCGACCCCTCCGGGTCACGGCAACTTCATCACCGAGCCCGCCGTCTATCGCGGCCCCTACGAATACAGCCGCCCCGATTGCGAGGAGGACTACCTCCCGCAATGGATCGAGCCCAAGCGCGATGCCGCCGTCCCCGCCGCTTCGGAGACTCCCGGCAAACCGTCCACCCATCCTTCCCACTGACCCGCAGGGTGCAGCTCTAGCCTGAAACTAGGAAATCCTTCCAATGGAAATCCCCTACATCTTCACCCCGCGCAAGGACACCGGCCTCTTCAACTCGAAGATCGCCATCTGGCTCTTCCTCGCGTCGGAAGTCATGCTCTTCGGCGGCTTCTTCTCCGCCTACATCTTCCTGCGCCTCGGGGCAGATTACCCGTGGCCCGAGCGCACGCTCCCGGTGCTGCCGGGCTTGATCAACACCTTCGTCCTCATCGCCTCCTCGGTCACGGTGGTGTTCGCGTGGGCTTCGCTCAAGATGCGCCAGTGGGGCCGGTTCCAGATCTTCATGGCCTTCACCTGCCTCTGCGCCCTCATCTTCATGGGGCTCAAGGGCATCGAGTACAACGTGAAGTTCCATCACCAGGCACTCCGCACGAAGGACTACACGGTGCTGGAAGGCCACCTCGGCTACGAGCTCAAGGACGGCGTCCACGTCGAACACGGCCATGACCCGAAGGAAGAGGATTACGCCCTCAACCACCACGGCAAGAAGTTCGAGGAAAACGTGATCAACTTCGAGACCACCCAGATCACCTTCAACACCGTCCGCTACCACAAGGACTGGGTGGAGGAAATGATCGCCCGTGCGAAGGAGCGCAACGCGAAGATCACCCTCGCCGCAAAGCTCGACCTCGCGACCGCTCCCGGCAAGCCGGTCAGCTTCGCCGAGGGCACCGAACTGGATCTCCCTCTCCTTGACTCGATCAAGAAGGCCCATCTCGCCGCCCGCGCCCACAACGCCGATCTCAGGACCGAGGAACTCCGCCGCCTCTGGAAGGAAGCGAAGAAGGCGAATCCGGACAAGGACGACCGCGAACTCGCCCCGGGAATCTCGATTGACGTCGCCAAGCTCGCCCTCCTGCCCGAGTCCCCCTCGATCGTCTTCAAGGTCGAGCCGGCCGTCGTCTTCCACTTCAAGCCCCGCGATATCCAGGAAACTCCCGCAGCCGGCACTCTCCGCGACGGCACCGCCCTCGTCGGCAAGATGCTCGGAAGCCCGATGGGCTTCCACTACGTCGATGCCATCGACTTCCGCCACCTCGCCATGCACGCGAAGGAAAAGTTCGGCGATAGCGAGGATGTTGCCACCTCGGCGATCAACAATTCCTGGCTCCTCAAGGAGAACCCGGAGATCGCCGCGATCTGGGAGAAGCAGCAGAAGGCCCTCGCCCAGCTCACCGCCGAACTCGCCGCCAAGGGTCGCGTCCCGACCGAGAAGGACAAGTACCGCATCGGCTGGCAGGAGATGGCCTACTATGCCACCACCAAGCTCGAAGACGTGAAGATCGAGCCCGGCAAGTACCACATGCCGATGGTCAAAATGACCTTCAAGGAGGAGTTCTTCGGCCCGGACTACCACACCCGGGGACCCAAACACGAGTTCCCGCACCTCGTCGTCCCCCGCGAGCAGGTCCAGTTCGCCTCGAAATTCGCCCCGGCCTGGAACACCTACTACGCCATCTACTTCACGATGACCGGCCTCCACGGCCTCCACGTCATCGGCGGCGCGCTCGTCCTCGCCTACTACCTGTTCTGCGGGAAGAAGATGTATCTTTCTAATCCTGAGTGGCTTGCGAACCGGGTTGAGATCGGCGGCCTGTTCTGGCACTTCGTCGACCTCGTCTGGATCTTCCTGTTCCCCATCCTTTACCTGATGTAAGGTAAAACCTCCGACCCTTTACGACCTTTCCGACTTCCATGGCTGATTCCCCAGAAGCAATCAAGAAGGCTACCCGGCTCTACCTGTTCATCGGGCTCGTGCTCTTCGGCGGCACCGCTCTCACCGTTCTGGTGGCCACCCAGCCTTGGCTCGACTTCGGCAAGCACGGCTTCGATACCGCCGACCTTGTCATCGGCCTCCTCATCGCCTCCGTGAAGGCCTCGCTCGTGGCGCTGATCTTCATGCACCTCAACCACGAGAAGCGCCTGATCTACTGGCTCTTCGGCTTCGGCCTCGTCGGTGCCTTCTTCCTCGCCGCCCTGACCGCCCTCGCGATCTGGAACCCCATCCGCTACAACGGTTTCCCCACCGGCGTTCCCGGCTCCGAGAAGATCCACGTGTGGCGCTAATCGAACCGAACTTCCACCTGCCATGTCGCTCAAAGCCTTCCACATCGTCTTCGTGACCGTGAGCACCCTGCTCTTCGCGTTCCTCGTCGTGTGGGCCTTTGCGCTCGCGGCGGACCGCACCACGACCATCACCGCCCTCGGCATTGCCGGTGCCGTCGGTGCCTTGGTCATGCCTGTCTATGGCGTCTTCTTCTACCGCAAGGTCCGCAAAATCGTGATCTGACACGACCATGATCGATACGCTTCTCGCCTGCGCCACCTGCGCTTCCAATTTCCAGGATGAGACGACCAATGCCGCCGGCTGGTCGATCTTCTTCCTGCTCGGCATGATCCTTCCGGTCCTCGCCGGGGTCGTCTTCTTCATGATCCGCCTCGCCCGCCGCAGCGAGCAAGCGCTCGATCCCGAACTCCGCGACGACCTGACCGCCGCCACCTCCACCCGCTGACGCCCGCCCTATTTCCATGAGTCCTTCGAAATTCCTCAGCATCCCGGAAAACTTCTCCGCCCACGGCGGCCGGGTGGACCACCTGATCGATGTGGTCCACTGGTTCATGATCGCCCTCGGTGCCGGCTGGTTCCTCTTCTTCGTCTATTGCCTGATCCGCTTCCGCGCCTCGGTGCACCCGCGCGCCTCCTATCACGGCGTCCGCAACCACATCTCCAGCCACCTCGAGATCGCGGTGGTCATCATCGAGGCCGTGCTGCTCCTCGGCTTCGCCTTCCCGCTCTGGAAGGAGCGTACCGATACCTGGGAGCAGGTCCAGAGGCTTGATCCCGTCCGCGTCCGCGTCATCGGCTGGCAGTTCGGCTGGACCTACCACTACCCCGGCAGCGACGGGAAGTTCGGCCGCGTCGATCCGCTCCGCATCACCGCGAACAGCGATCCGGGAATCGACTTCGACGATCCGAACGCTCAGGACGACTTCATCACGCCGATGCTGAAGATCGCCAAGGGCCGTCCCGCGATCCTCAACATCACCTCCAACGACGTGATCCATAACTACGCGATCGTGCCGATGCGCATCCAGCAGGATGCCATTCCCGGCAAGCAGATCCCGATGTGGTTCACCCCGAACAAAACGCTCGAAACCTCCGTCGTCTGCGCCCAGCTCTGCGGCGAGGGCCACGGCAACATGGTCGGCCAGCTCGAAGTCGTCGAAGACAAGGCCTTCCGCACTTGGGCCGAAAACGAATCCGCCAACGCCCTCAAGTCCCGCGCCCCCAAGGCCGCGACCGCCAGCCGCTGAGCCGGGTCTTCCGATCCGATTTCCAAGCGGGAAGCCTCTCCACGGGCTTCCCGCTTTTTCGTTGCGGGCAGGTATCGGATACACCTCACGGTTCCGCCTCCGCCCGCAGCTTCTCCAGATCCAAAGCCCGCGTGAACATCGCCAGCGAGCCATCCGTATTCCGCGGCCACTCTTCCATCGGCCGGTCGCGGTAAAGCTCCACTCCGTTCTCATCGGGATCACGCAAGTAGAGCGCCTCGCTCACCCCGTGATCCGCCGCCCCGTCCAAGAGGATCCCCGCCGCCTGCAAACGCCGCAACGCATCACCCAGCGACGCCCGGTCCGGATACAAGATCGCCGTGTGATACAGCCCCGTGCTTCCCCGCGGCGGCGGCAAGCCATCGAGACTCTCCCATGTGTTCAAGCCGATGTGGTGATGATACCCGCCCGCCGATAGAAACGCCGCGGAATCCCCGAAGCGCTGCATCAACTGGAACCCCAGCACATCACGGTAGAACCCCAGCGCCCGCTCAAGGTCGGCCACCTTCAAATGGACGTGACCGATGCGGACTTGCGGATCGATGGCAGGCGCGTTCATGCCCCGATCTTATCCCGGCATCGGCCCGCCGCCCAATGCCGTCTCCCGATGCCCAGCATGCCCGCTTGGCATGCAGCCGGTTTGAAACGCGCCCCGGAATTGGAACGGTGATTCCTTTCCTCCTCCCGCAAGCCGTGCTATCGGATTAGGCCATGAATGATCCCTACACTCCTTCGTCGGTCGTCGAGCCGCCCCCGTCCACCGGGCTTTCCAGCGAGGAACGCAACTGGGCGATGATCGGGCATTTGTCCGCGCTCACCGGATGGGTCTCCGGGATCGGCTACATCGCGGGTCCTTTGATCGTGTGGTTGATCAAGAAGGACACGATGCCCTTCGCCGCCCGGGAAGCGAAGGAAGCGCTCAACTTCAATATCTCCTGGTGCCTCTGGGGGATCCTTCTGGCGATCGCCGCCTTCGTGCTGACTTTCGTCCTGGTGGGGATCCTTCTGTGGCCGGTGGTCGCCCTGGTCCCGGTATGCATGTTGGTCCTCAGCATCGTCGCTGGCGTCCGCGCGGGTGAAGGCCGTCCTTACCGCTACCCGCTCACCGTCCGCTTCATCCAGTGACGGTGCTGTGATGGAGCGTTGCGTTTCACGCGCCGGGCATGGAGCCTTGGCGCGTGACAAGCGATCGCTGCCACATCGTGACCGGGCCCGCCGGCGCCGGAAAGAGCGCCTACGCCCGCCGCCTCGCCGCGGAACTCGGCGCGTGCCTCATCGATAGCGATATCGCCACCGAACGCCTTGTCCGCGCCGGCCTTTCCCTCGCCGGTCTCGACCCCGATGACCGCGATTCCCCCGCCTACAAGCGCGCTTACCGCGACGCGGTTTACGAGGCGATGTTCGACCTCGCCGTGGCGAATCTCCCGCACCTTCCCGTCGTCCTCGCAGGTCCCTTCACCCGCGAGGGCGGGGAAGAGGACTGGCCCGACCGCCTGGAACGCCGTCTCGGCATCCGGCCCCGCCTCCACTTCGTCTGGTGCCCGCCCGACCTGCGCCGGCAACGCATCGAGGCCCGTGGCGAGGAACGCGACCGTCCCAAGCTTGCCGACTGGGACGCCTACGCCGCCCAATGTCGCGAAGACCGCCCCGTGTGGGACCACGTCTTCGTCGGCACCTGACGCGTTATCCCGCCAGCTCCCGGTACACCTCCATCGTCCCATCCAGCATCGCCTGCAGCGTGAAGGGATGCTCCCTCGGCACCTGCGGCGGATCGTCCAGCAAACCCCGGATCAATGCCACCGCGTCCTCGGGCTCGTTCGGCGTCAGACGGCCCGCCGGATAGAGTAGCCTGAGCTGCTCGCCCACGCCGCCGTGATCATACCCCGCCACCGGCACGCCCAAACCCAGCGCTTCGAGGGTCGTCCGCCCGAATGACTCCGGCTGCGTCGTCAGCGACAGCACCAGCGATGAGATCGCCAGGATCTCGCGCAAGTCCGAGCGCCCCCCGGTGAAGGTCACGCGCTCCGACAGCCCTTCCGCCGCGAAGAGCGCCTTGATCTCGTCGAGATACGCCGCCTTTCGCGGATGAGCACCGCCCGCGATCACGCCATGGATACGCTCGTCCTCCGCCAGCGCCTTCAGGATCACCGCGAAATCCTCATGCCCCTTCAAGCGCGTGATCCGCCCCGGCAAGGTCAGCAAGCGTTTCCCTCGCGTGGCAGGGAACTCTTCATGAAACTTCGCCATCCACTCCTCCCCCGGCCGATACCCGTACGGATACTCCGCCGGATCGATCCCGCGATGCACCACCCGCAGCTTCTCCACAGCGGCCCTTGGATAGTGCTTCAGCACGTGCTCCTTGATGCTCTCGGAAACGCAGATCACCCGCTCGCCGCAGGCCATGATCTCCGAATAGCGGTTCACCGAATTGAAACCGTGCACCGTCGTCACCAGCCGCGGACGCGTCACCGGATCCATCCCGCGCCACGCCAGCCATGCCAGCCATGCGGGCACCCGCGAGCGCACATGAAGGATATCCGGTTTCTCCTTTGAAAAAAACTTCCGCAGCTTCCGCACCATCAGCAGCGAGGACAAACGCTTCCGGCCCACCGGCATCGTGATATGCCGCGTCCCGCAAGCCTCGAGCTGCGCGACCATCTTGCCCCCCCCGGAAATCACGATCGACTCGTGCCCCAGGCTTCCCAGATGCCGCGCGAGCTCCAGCGTGCCGCGCTCGACACCGCCGGACTCCATCTCGGGGATCATCTGCAGCACCTTCATCGTGTGATCAATCGCTTGAGAACGATCTCCGCGCAACGGTCCGCTTCCCGCAACACCCGCGGTGGCTCGGCCAAGCCCGTTCGCGGCGACCAATCGGCAAAACGCGTGACAAATCCTGCCTCCGCCAGCCGTGCGATCCCCCGGGCCACCCGCCCTGCCTTCTTGATCGCGGGCACCGGCAGCAAACCCACCCGCGCCCCGCTACTAAGGGCCTCGTAGATCATCGAAATGCTGTCCTCCGTCACCCACGCTTCCGAGGCCTCCGCCAGATGCTTCGGCAGCCAGTCGCGTCCCGTCTCCCCATGCGGATGAATCTCCACCCCCGGAATCATCCCCGCCAGCGCCGCCAGCGTGCCCTCCGGCGAACGCCGCGAATCCGTCGCGCGCCATGCCAAGCCCCGCCCGCCTTCGACGACCGCCCTCACCGCCGCCACCACCGCGGGCCCGTCCCATCCATGCGACGCCGAGGGCCCGCCTAACAGGATCATTCCTTCCCGCTCCTTCGCGCCCCCCGGCGGCGGCACCCGGTTCAATGCGCCGAGCGTGGCCACCACGTTCTCCGCCGGCACCTTGCCGCCGAGATCGTGTTCCGGGACCAAGCACAGGTCGAAAAGCGCCGTCGGCAGCGTCGGCTTCATCATCACCACGCAGGGCGCGCCGCTCCGCCTCGCCAGAGCGATCATCGCGGGATGCACCGCGTGCCCCGCCCCGATCAGCAAATGCGGCTTGGGCAGCGCGGCACTCTCGCGCCACGCCTGGCGGAAGCGCGCGATCGCTCCCTTCACCCCGCCCAGCGCGATCTTCGAGATCTCCACCGGCCGCACCCGCCCGATCGCCTCCGCCAGCCCGTAGGACTGGTTCTCGTGGCCCGGCTTGCCGTCGGAAAGGATCTGGATCCGCAGCGGCTTCATGGCACGGGCGCGGATTTCCGGGATTTGGCGGTCAGCACCAGCTTGGTCGCGAATTCCCGCCAACCCGCGCGGTCGGCGGGGCGGGGGATACTGCGTGTCCACGGCTTGCCGCTCACACCCGCACCGACGATCGCTCGAAGCCCGAGCCGCTTCGCTTCACGGGCGAGATGCAGGTCGCCATCGAGCAGCAACGCGAAATCCAGCGGCACCGCATGCGAGGCATCGCAACGCTCTAACAAACCGTTCGCATGCTCGGCGGCGAAGCGGATCACCCGCGGACTCTCCGGCAGCTCCGGCAGGTTCCCCCGATCCAGCACGTCGATCCGCGCGTCCGGCCGCAGTTCCAGCAAAGTCGTCAACACCTCCGCCGCATCCGCATCTCCCGGTGGCAGCGTCACCACCACCCGCACCGGCTGCGTCGCCATCCTCGCCGCCTCCGCCGGAGCCTCCTTCGTGAAAAACCCGAAGGGCACCATCTTGTCCACCCGCCAGCGGTCGTGAAACCAGAAGACATCCGTCAGTTGGTCGCGCATCGCCGTTTCCAGATGCCCCAGCACCTCCGCCGTCTTCGCCTTCTCCGGCACCGCCCGGATCGTCAGCAACCACCTCCCCGTCTCCTGCGAGGTGATCGAAAGCGTCACCATCGCCGATCCCGTCCGCCGCGCCAGCAAGGCGGGCAACGGCGTGCACGACGACAGCCGCCCGAAGAACGGGCACAGCTCGCCGTGCCCCCCCGCGCGCTGGTCGGTCATCACCGTCACCACCCCGCCGCGACGCAGCAGCGCCGCCGGGCCGTTGAAGCCGTCGTGCTTGTTGAAAAGCACCGCCCCCTCCTGCGTCCGTCGCTGCACGGTCAGCTCGTCCAGCAGCGGATTCTCCAGCGGCCGGTAGATCGGCCCGCCCTCGATCTCCTCGCCCGTCTCCCGGATCAACTGCGCCAGCACCTCCCAGTTCCCCATGTGCGACCACACCAGCACCACGCCCCGGCCCGCGCGGATCGGCGTCAGGAGATTCTCCAGCCCCTCGAATTCGATGTGCTTCCGCAACTCGCCCGCCGGTAGCGTCGCCGCCCGCTGGCTCGCCAGCAGGTTCCCGCCCGCCCGCCGGAAGGTCTCGCGCACCATCGCATCCAGCCGCGCCTCGTCCGGCGCCTCCGCCGCCGTCGCGATCCGCAGGTTCCGCCGCACCAGCCGCCGGTGCCCCGGCGAAAGCGCCCAGGCGATCAAGCCCAGCCCGCCCCCGACCCGCGTCACCGTCTCCAGCGACATCAGCCCGAGCAAGCCCTCCACCGCGCGGAAGGCCGCATACTCCAGCCGGTGGGCCGGTGTCGGCCGGGGTGGGGCTGCCTCCTCGATTGCTTCCTCGCTCATCGCCACCGCGACTTTCCACGCCCGCCGCCCCCCCGGCAAGCTCCGGGGCTTGCATCCCCCCGCCTCCTCCCCCTAGTCTCCCGCCGCTCCGCTCCCGTAGTTCAACGGATAGAACAAGGGTTTCCTAAACTCTAGATCTGGGTTCGATTCCCGGCGGGAGCATTTCTTCAAAAACGGCGCTAATTGCTGCTTTCAGCGTGTTTTTGGAGGCAACTAGGCTCGGCACCCATCTTGAAATCCGATTGCCGAGGATGATATTCCATGAGAGAGGTAGCGGCATGGGAAACTTTCACGTGGTTCCACACAAAGGTGAGTGGACTGTTCGAGGAACAGGCACGACAAAGGCTTCGCGGGTCTTCTCCACGCAAAAGGACGCTATTTCATTCGCGCGGGGCCGCGCCAAGTCGGAGGGCGGGGAGCTCTACATTCACCGGTCCGATGGAATGATTCGGGAGCGCAATTCTTACGGTGCCGATCCTCATCCGCCGCGAGGCTAACAACTCCATGGCCTCCGCTCCCTCCCCTGAATGCGTTTTCATTAACTGTCCATTCGACGACGCCTACCTTCCCCTCTTTAGACCGCTGGTTTTCACCGTTCGGGGCTTGGGTTTGAAGCCGCGAATGTCTTGGGAAAGCGCAGATTCTGGCAAAGTCAGGATCAATAAAATCATCGGACTAATTAGGGAATCCGAATTCGGAATTCACGACCTCTCGCGGTGCAAGGCCCAAAAGAAGGGCGAGGTCTACCGAATGAACATGCCTCTCGAATTAGGCTATGATCTGGGAGCCAAGGCGTATGGGGGAAAACCTTTCGTTAAAAAGAAGGTTCTGATTCTCGAAGCGGAGCGTTATAGCCTCCAAGAAGCCGTGTCCGACCTTGCTGGATGCGACTGCAAGGCGCATTCAAACGAGCCCGAGGAGATCGTTTACGTCGTTCGCGACTGGCTGGTTCAGGAAGCGAAAGCACCGAAGATCAGTGCGTCTTCGATTTGGTATGCATTCGCGGATTTTACCGCGTGGAATCATGACGACCTCCTCTCAAGGAAGTATTCATCCAAGGAAATTGACAGGATGGGAATGGCTGAGTTGGACGATAGGATGGCAGGATGGTTGGAAGATCACCCGCTGGTCTAGTTGGACAAGCGTGAATGGAGTTACTCCGCGCCAAACCGAATCGCCATTTGCTCTCCGGGCCGGTATCTTCCCGCTTACCAATGCCCCCACGTCCCTTCCACCGCTGGAAGTCATTCTGGTTCGGCATCCTCATCCTCGCCTTCCTCGGCTGGGGCTGGGTGACGTCGATGGGGAAGGGCAACTACGTCGCCATCCAAGGAAAGCTTGAGGAGGTGGGCCGCCTCGACCAAAGCGGCGGATACATCTCGGTCGTTTGGGAAGGCGACACTCCCATCTTCTCACTCCACCCGGAACCCATCGCATGGATGTTCGGCAGGGAGCATGCCACCTGGTTCCCGAAAGCGTTCAAGTACGACTCGCCCGTCGATGGCTGGCGTTCGGCGGCCATTGCCCATTGGTGCCTCATCCTCATCTTCCTCCTGGTCTGGGGCAGCTCGCTGGCGTGGCGCTGGCGACGGATGAGGCGGCTCCGGACCTCGGTCGACGACCTACCTCCATAGCCTCCCTCCCCAACAAAAAACCGCCCCGGGGATTCCGGGGCGGCTGGAGGAGAAAACCACTCTCCTCATGGCGGGCACGCTCAAGGCGTCTCCGTCACGTCCATCCGGAAGAACTTCCGGCCCGCATCGATGGTGATGCGCCACGCATAGAACACCGCGTCGTTGGTGATGCCCGCGTTCAAGCGGCCATCGCCATAGCTGACCAGGGCACCGGAAGCATCCACCATCTTCACGTCGGACGACTGGAAGTCGTTGTCGTTCGCGACGAAGAGGAAGAAGTCGTTTTCCTGCGTCGTGGACAAGTCCGGCACCAGCGCCATGCCCTCCATCTTCTCGTTCAGGGTATTGGCATTCGACGGGTTCGTATTGGTGTTGAAGCCGAACTTCGCGAGGTCCGCCGGGTTGAGCATGTTGATGATCTCCGCGGTGGCCGCGGCGTTGATCCCGGGAGCCAGCACACCGCCGGGGCTGATCTGCGCTCCGACACCGTCATGCAGGCCGAGGATGTTCGTCGCGGATGCGAAGTCCACCAGTTGCACCGACTTGAAGACGATCGGATCGGTCGTGCCCTTGCCCATCCCGTTGCCATCGCGCGGCAGCATCAGGAAGGCGTTCGGCGCGATCGCCACGATCTCGGATTGCGCCGCGGTCCCGTCGAGCGCCGAGCCGTTTCCGTTCAGGTCGATCTGCGGAAGCCGCACCACATACTCGCCGATGAGCACCGGCACCTCGCGGTTCGCACCGGCCACGTCATAGACGAAGAGGCGCGCGTGGTTGCGGGTCTGCTGCTGGCTGCCGTTGGTGTCCTGCACCGTCGCGCTCTGGAGCAGGGCGAAGAGGCGGTTACCGTCGGGTGTCACCGACATGCCTTCGAGCCCCTGGTTGTTGCGGCGGCCGTTGGTCGGCGCGGCGATGGAGTCGAAGTTCAGCGTGCTCGCCGGGCGGTGCGGGCGGGCGCTTTCCGGAAGCTGCGTCAGACCGGTGATCTGCTTCGCGGCATTGAAGCGGGCGATGTAGGTTCCGTATTCATCCGAGACGAAGCCGGAGCCGTCCGGGAAGAGATAAACGGCCTCCGCATCCATGCTCAGGAGGCTCTCCTGCGCCCCGCCGGGACCGTTGGCCGCGGTGACCATCCCGACCTCCTGGCCGAAGAGCGTGGCAACTCCCGTGGGGTTCAAGCCCGTCGTGAACTTCGGCGTTGCGCCATCAAGGTAGGCGAACTTCGTGCTGCTCACGTAGCTCGGTGCGATCTGGTTTTGCGCCACCGCCGCCGCCCCGTAGTACGGCGTGAAGGTGAAGTCCACCCGGTGCAGGCGAGCCGCGTAGTTCGAGAAGATCGCTCCCGAGTTGTAGCCGCGGTCCGGCAGCACCTGGAACTGCCCGCTGAACTGGTTGCCGTCCCATGCCCAGTCGGTGATGAAGAGACCGGAAGCGGCCCCTTGGGTTTCACCGAAGCTGTCCACGTTCTCGCCGCTCAGGCGGCCGGCACCCACGAGGCCCTCGTTGATCACGCGGATCCCGCCGAGCGAGGCACCTGCCGGCGTGCTGGTGTTCGGCGTGAGGTAGGTGGGCGAGAGGCTCGGTGCGGAAGGACCGGTGCCGGGCAGCGAATAGGTC
>CBFGPU010000002.1:0-16464 GCA_965650715.1 uncultured Haloferula sp.
CAAGTTCCTCGCCCAATTGCTCCGCCAGCAGACGCAGATGGAAGTCCACTCGGTCCACCGCCTGTCGGAAGAGCGCTACTTCCGGATCGATTCCGGCGATGCCGAACCGGTCGAAACCGCCAAGGCGATCTTCCCCGAAACGCTCGACGAACTCTCGCGCTACGATCTCGTCATCTTCGGCAAGAACGTCGACGCCTTCCTTACTCCCGCGCGGATGGAAGCGCTGCGCGCCTACGTGCGGGACCGGGGCGGTGCCGTGCTCTTCGCCCGCGGCAAGCCCGCCACCGGCAGCTTGCCCGGCCTCGAGACCTTGGAGCCGGTGACTTGGGCCGCCGCGACCGCGGGCGATTTCCGCTTCCGCCCCGTCGCCGACGGGGAAGCCGCGGGACTCTTCGGAGAGGCTTTGCCCTCACCGGATGCTTCACTTTGGAATGCCCTCCCGACGCTCAAGGACGCCCGCCAGATCTCCTTGGTAAAACCCTTCACCCGTGTCCTGGCGGAGGGTGTCAGCGAGGGTGCTTCCGGACTTTCCGGGCGCTTCCCGGCGCTGCTGGTGAGGCGCTATGGCCAGGGTGTCTGCGGGCTGGTGAATGGCGATGGTCTCTGGAAGTGGGACTTCTATCCGGAGGCCCGCGAACTGGGGAACATGTACGAGGACTTCTGGACCCAGCTGATCCAGTGGATGGCTTCCTACTCCGAGTTCCTTCCCGGCCAGGATTTCTCGCTCCGTCTGCCCTCGCTACGAGGTCGTGCGGGTGATACCGTGGCGGTCACCATGTCATTCCGCGGCAGTGGCGAGATTCCCGAGCCCCTCTTGCGGATCGTCGCGCCCGATGGCAAGGCTTCGGAATCGAAGCCCGCCGTCTATCCCGATCCCGGCGGGCATCCGCAATGGCGCGCTTCTTTCACCCCGGATGCGGCGGGCGCATGGAAACTCAGCGTGGTTGATCCTCGCGAGAAATCCCCGCCCGCGCCGGAAGCCAGCTTCACCGTGCCGGCCCCGCCTGCGGAAAGCGATAATCTGGCGGCGGACCCGGACTTCCTCGCCCGCCTGGCGGAGTCCTCCGGCGGTAGCATGATTGCCGCGGCGGAGTTAGGCGGGTTCCTGGAAAAGACCTTCACCCCGGAGACCCCGACCGCACGCAGCACCGGTGTCATCTGGGAGCCCTCATGGACCCGCTGGCCGCTCGCCGTACTGATCTCGCTCGTCCTCGCGGCGGAATGGTATCTTCGAAGGAGGCAGGGACTGGCATGAATCGAAACCTTCACTCCCCGTCCATCGGGACATATCCGCCCTCACCATGAACTTTCACTCCGCACTGGATCGCGTCCGCCGCTGGCGACGGCTCGGCCGTTGGCTCGTTGCGCTGCTGCTCGCTGCCGCGGCGGCCTGTGTGCTGGCTTTGGCCGCGGGCTTGGCCGATGCATGGTTCGCCTTCGAAGCCTCGCCGCGTACCGCGATGGTGAAGATCTTGCTCGGAGTGATCGCGGTTGCGGCGGTGACGCTGCTTGCAATCGCCAGCCGGTATTCCCGCAAGCGCGGGGCCGAGGCCGTCGATCGATTGATCGGTTCCCCCCGCAAGCCCGCGGAAGGAGCGATGGGCCTGCAAGTCTCCGGAGAACAGACGCCGCTGGCGAGAATGCTTGCGGAGCGTGCGCAGGCCGAAGCCGCGGCGACCCTGAGAAACGTTCCGGTTTCGAAACTCATCGGCTGGCGCAGGGTCGGCATGGCGGCACTGGCATTGGTGCTTGCGCTGCTGCCGATGGGCATCCTCGCGTTGGCGAAGCCCGAGGCCACGCGGACGATTGCCAGCCGCCTGCTGGAGCCGGGCGCCGATCTTCCGCCTTGGAGTCCGCTGAAATTCGCGGTCGAACCTGCTGAATTGTCCGCGGTCTACGGTGGCGATCTGGTGGTCGCGGTCGAGGTGACCGGCGGAGAGCTGGAACATCCGGTGGAGTTGCTTGTGCGCCGTCCGGGATCAAACGAACTACTACGTTTGCCGTCGTTCCGGGAAACCGGGACCCGCTTTTCCCGCACGCTGGAGTCGCTCACCGACCCGGTCCTGATCGCCTTCGCCTGTGGCAAGGCCCGCTCCCACTGGCTACCCGTCGAGCTGCTGCTCCAGCCGAAGGTGCTGGCAGGCAAGCTGACCGTGACACCGCCTGCCTACACCGGTCGCGAAGCTTCCACCGTGCCGCTGGATACCAACGAAATCTCCGCGATCGAAGGCTCTGCGGTGCTGCTGGAGCTTTCCAGCAACAGGCCCCTCGCGCCCTCCGCCCTGGTCTTCACTCCTGCCACCGCCCCCGGGGTCGAGGCGGTCCCGGAGGAGATCGCCGGCGAAGTCACAGGGGGGGACAGGGTGGCATTCCGCTGGATTGCCACCCGTCCGGGCAAGCTATCGGCGCTGCTCAGGGATGTGCGGGGCACCGCGGCCGCCGCACCCGTGGAGCTGGCAATGAAGACGCTGCCGGACGCCGCTCCGGTGGTCGATCTGGCTTCGCCACCCCGCATGCTGCTCGCCACTCCCGGCACCACCCTGCGCCTCGCGGGGAGGGCGGAAGACGACCATGCTCTGGCTAAGGTGCAATTGGTAAGAACCCTCGAAGGCTTCCGCGATCGCACCCGTGTGGTGGCCCCGGTGCTGCGCGACCGGAACTATGACTTTGCCGATGCCATCGAACTCTCGCGGCTCGGTGTGAGCCCCGGGCAGACAATCGAACTGTTCCTTGAAGCTTCCGACCACAATCCCTCGCTGCTCGGCCAGGGTGCCTCGGAGATCTCCCGGGTGCGGATCATCTCGGAGGAAGACTACGCGGCGCGGATCCGCGCGCAGACCACGCTCGAACAATTCTCCGCCCGCTATGCGGCGATCGCCCGTGCCTTCGAGCAGGCGCGGGAGGCCCTCGATGCCATGGAAAAGGCGGCGGATCTCAACGATCCCGCGGCCGTGGAAGCGGCCCGCAAGCAAGCTCAGGCCGCTCACGAGCAGGCGGCGGCCCTGCTGGAAGAGTTGGCGAAGGATTTCCCCGCCTTCGAACTGGAACAACGTCTCAAGCAACTCGCGGAGAAGGGTGCCGCGAACGCGAAGGCGAATCTGGGCCAACTGGCGAAGTTCGATCCGAATGCGCCGGAGGGCGATCAGCGTCGTGCGATCCACGAGATGCGCGAGCGCCTCGGCGCCACCGAGCAGGAGCACCGGCAGTTGCAAGCCGATGCCAAGCAGGTTGCGGAAGCCGGCAAGATCCTGGAGATGGCCGCGAAGTTCCAGCAGATCTATCAGAACCAGGTCTCCGTCACCAAACGCATCCGCACAATCGCGGAGGAGATTCACAAGGGCAACGACCAGAACCGCCGCCTGCTGCCTTCCCTCGCGGAGACCCAGCAGAAGAACCGCGAGGAACTCGACAAGTTCGCCGCCGAACTGGCGCGGCGCGCGGATGCTTTTGATGATCCTTCGCTGACCCCCTTGAGAGACTCGGCTTTGAAGTTCGTGGAGGACCTGCGCCTGGCCGATCCGCAGTCAGCGATGCAGAGCGCCGCCGACGAAGGCAAGCAAGGCGCGGCCAACGACGCCTTCGTGCAAGCGGAACTGGCGCGGTCGATTCTCGAGGGCCTGATGAAGAACGAGGGTGATCCATTCCGCTCGGCCTGCCAGGGCCGGTGCATGAACTTCTCCGTCGCGCCTCCTGATGTGAACGGAACGATGCAGCAATTGCTCGAAGGCCTCATGTGCCAGAATCCCGGCATGTCGCCGAATGAAGGTATGGGCGGCGGCGGCATGGGCGGCGGCGGGACCGGCCCGACCGGCAATGCCGCGCCCGGCTTCGGCATGCCGGATATCCCGGTGCTGGGCCCGCAGCGGATGCAGTTCGAGCCCGCTTCGATGGGCGGCAGTGCCGACGGCAAGGGACAGACAGGCCCCGGCAAGGCGGTCGCGACGGCCGCGGAATCCGAAAGCATGCGGCCCTCCGGGAAGCCGCGCGAGACGCAGTCCGCACCCGATCCGGAAAGTGTTCCGGAACCCTACCGGGAGGCGGTGAAGCGCTATTTCGATCCGGAAGGATGACCCCACCCATTTCAAGAACGGCCCACGGGCAACCCGATATAAAACCATCACCAACACCGCGAACCCCATGAAATTCCTGCCTATCCTGGCGAGCATGGTACTATGTCCGCTCCTCAGTGCCAAAGAAGGAGCTGTCGAGTGCGGCAACCTGATCTACGCCGGCACGAAAACCTCCAAGTGCTTCAGCGACGAGTTCCTCTCGACCGTCCAGCAGAAGACCTCGATCGCAACTGAGCGCCGGTTCAAGCCGGTCAAGCTCTCCTCCGATGAACTCTTCAAGATCCCCTTCGTGATCATGACCGGGGAAGGGGACTTCACCCTGACCACCGCCGAGCGCGAGCACCTCAAGAAGTATCTGGAAAACGGCGGCTTCCTCTTGGCCTCCGCTTCCTGTTCGAACGAGGCCTGGGACGGTGCCTTCCAGCGCGAGTTGAAGCGTCTTTTCGGCAACGATTGCCTGAAGGATATCGCGATGGACCATGAGATCTTCCGCACGATCTTCACCGTGAAGGACCTCAAGCTCGCCAAGTCGAGCGGCGAATCCCGCCTGCGCGGCGTTTTCCGCGACGGCAAGATCGTGGTGGTCTATTCGAACGACGGCCTGAACGACACCTCGCATACCGAGGGCTGCTGCTGCTGCGGCGGCAACGAGATCCAGAATTCGATGGAGATCAACGCCAACATCCTCGCCTACGCACTGCTGCATTGAGCGCACCCCGCCGTTCCCCCGCGTGAAACGAAGCCTGCTGCTTGCCACCCTGCTGCTCGTCCTCCCCGCCTTCGGGCAGGAGCCCGATCCCGTGCAGGCGGTTCTCAAGGATCTGAAGAGCGGCAAGCCGAACCAAGAGCTGCTGAAGCAGGCGGTGCCGCTGCTGGCCGATCCCGCGGGACGGAATATGATCCGCACGGCGATCCTGACGCTCGATCCCTTTCCCTCGGCGCTGATGGTCACATTGCTGCACAACCCCGCTCTTGCTGTCCGCTTGGGTGCCTTGGAGTTGCTGGAAGAAAAGGCCGGCGGCGATTTCGGATTCAATCCCTGGCTTCCGCCCGGAGATCCGGAAAACGACGGCCCCTTGGCGCGTTGGCAAAACTGGACCGGCCAGAAACCGGGCTCCGGTGCCGGCAAGGATCTTCTGGGCGAGGATCAGCGCCGGAGCTACCTGCGCGACCTGTTGGGCGGGGACCCCGACAAGTCCTCGCGTGCGCGCCGCATGCTCGAGGCGGACGGACTCGGCGCGGTCGGATTTCTCGAGACCTTCCTCGCCAGCTCGCCCGCCTTGCCCGCGGCAGGACGGGCCAAAGTACGGGAAGCGCAGTACCAGATCGTGCTTTCACGCTCCTTGGGCCCACAGGCCGCCGCGACCGCGCGGCAGCTTGCCTTCGGCAGCCGCGACCAAACGCTCTCGGCCCTGGGGACGCTCCGGGGTGCCGGGCTCGGGGCCCTGCCGATCCTGCGCGATTTCATCGAACATCCGGACCCGCTGGTCCGCGAGACCGCGATCGACGCGATGCTCTCCTCGGGCGGTGCTCAGTCGCTGGACGTGGTGGGTCCGGTCCTGACCGCGGAGAAGGATGTCAATGTCGTCCATGGGGCGCTGCGGCGCCTGAAGGAGATACCGGGCGATTCTTCGCTGAAGATTGCCGCCTCCTTCCTCTCCCACGAGGACGAGGACCTTCTCGTCTCCGCGATCCAGGCCTGCGTGAAATTGGCCGGCGGCGAAACCGGCATGACCTTCGGAACCAGGTCCGGATCCTCCACCGCCACGAGCCCGGTGAAGGAAGAAGTCGGCAAGGCGGTGCTCAAGGCCTTGGACGATCCCCGCTGGCGGGTCCGGACCGCCGCCCTGGAATATGTTGCGGCCTGTACCTTGAATGCCGCGGAGCAACGCTGCGTCGAGCTGCTCGGAGATCCGGACGAGTTCGTGCGCTTCAGCGCGATCAAGGCCGCCGCCGCGCTGCGGGCGGATGGCGCGAAGGCGAAGCTGAAGGAGATGATGATGAAGGATCCGGCGATGACCGGCCCCGTCTTCGAAGGCTACTCGGGATTGGGAGGGCAACCGGACGAGGAGATGCTCGCCAAGCTGGCAACCTATTCCGCGGACGCACGCTTGGCGGCGGTCCGCGCGGCCGAGGCGAATCCCTCCTTGCTCTCCGTGGTGGTCAAACTGGCGGGCGACCCCGATCTCGACGTCTCCTGTGCCGCCATCCGTTTCCTCTCCGCCTCTGCCGAACGGGTGAAGACGGACCGCGTTGCCTCCGTGCTGTTGGAAGCGCTGCGCTCGGGAATCCCCGAGAAGCGCACCGCGGTCCTCGACCGCCTGGTTTTCGGGACGATAAGCGGAGGGACCGATCCCGCCTTGAGCAAGCTCTTGAGCCGATACACCGCGCCCGGCGGAGAAAAAACATCTCTCGATCCTCTCTACGACTCACTTCTCAAGGCGGCGGGCGAGAAAACCGCGCCCCCCGGGGAGAAGACGAACGTGATTCCCGGCGCCCAGGGTGAGTTGGTCAAGGCCGCCGCGGAGGTTGCGGCCAGCGGCAACACCCCCGAGGCCTTCCGTGCGGCGCTTTGCCTGGCACGGGCCGGCGAACCCAATGGGCTTCAGATCCTCGCCAGGAGGCTTCCCGAACTTTCCACCGCGCAACGCGCCGCGATCGCCGAGCAGCTCTACAATCCATCGCGCAAGGAAGCGCTCGAGCTGCTGCAAATGCTGCTCCGCGATCCCATGGAAGAGATCCGCAGCGCGGCGGCGTCCTCTTCCCTTTCCAATTCCAATGCGCCCGCCTTCCTCTCGATGGTCCTGGCGGAACTCGAGAATCCGGAAGGGAAACTGCAGCCCCACGAGATCTACACCTATCATTTCGAATCCGCTGCTCGGCAAAACTCGGGTGGCCGCGTGTTGCGACCTTGGGCCGCAAAGATTGCCGCGGCGGAAACGATCCCTGATCCCCTGCGAGTGCTCGCCTTGATCTCGATGCGCAACGGTTTCGGGGCGGCAAGTTCCGAGCCCGTGCTGAGGCTCGCGAAGTCTTCCGGGAACCGTTGGGTCCGTCGCGCTGCATGGTATGCCCTCGGTTCGGCAGGGTCGCCCGCGTTCCGCGCCAATCTGGAAAGCTTGGCCGCGGACCCGGCACCCCAGGTTCGCGCCGTGCTGGCGGAAGTCACGGGCAAGGGAGAAACGGCGTGGCACCATCGCTTCGATGACACCCGCTCGCTGAAGGATACCTCGTGGTATTCCGAGCGCTCCTCGCGCAAGCTCGCGCCGGAGACCAGGCAATGGCTCGAAAAGCTGGCGGCGTCCGACCCGGTGCCCGAAGTCCGGTTCGAGTCGATGTTCGCGCTGCTCTCGCACGGGCAACCGATCGACGCGAACGCCTTTGCGGTGTCGATGGGAACCCAGCCGGCCGAAAGCTCGGCCTCCGAACGCGTCGCCGATTGGATGGCCGATAACGCCCGGCGTCTCGGCCCGGGCCTAGCACCGATCGCGGCGGCCTTGGACACCTCGAAGGTGGAACCGGACAAGATGCAGGTGATCGCCGCGAGGGTCACTCCCAAGACCGATCAGGGCAGCGGCTTTGCCAGCTTCGCGGCGTTGGCGGCGGGGGCCGGCGCGACCGAAGCTGCTCCGCAGCAAATCGCCGGGGCAGCGGTCGAAGAAGAGAAACCCGTGGAGAGATCCACCCTGAAGCTCGTCTATTTTTACAAGCCTGGATGCGCCGAGTGCGAGAAGGCCAGCCAGTTGATCGAGATCGTGAAGAAGGACTTCCCGAAGCTCGAAGTCGAGGAGCACAACATCATCGAAGCGAGGGGCACGGTATTCAACCAGGCCCTTTGCACCGGCTTCCAGGTGCCATCCTTGAAACACAATATCTCGCCCGCGATCTTCACCCAGGCGGGCTACTTGATTAAGGAGGACATCGGGCCCCAGGCCTTGGGCAAGCTCCTCTCGGCCACCATGGCGATGCCGCAGGACGATGCCTGGAGCCGCGTGGCCGAGCCCGAGATCGCGGCGGCGGAGAAGGTCGTCGAACAGAAGTTCGAGTCCCTGACGCTGCCTGTTGTCCTCGGAGCGGGGTTTGCGGACGGGCTGAATCCCTGCGCCTTCGCGACCATCATCTTCTTCCTCTCTTACTTGCAGGTCGCGCGCCGCACCCCGCGCGAGATGCTGATGGTCGGTGCCGCCTTCATCCTCGCGGTCTTCCTCGCCTACTTCCTGGCCGGGCTCGCCCTTCACAGGGTTTTGGAACAACTCACCGGGCGGATCTCGGGGATCAAAAAGTATCTCGACTGGATCTTCGGCGGACTGGCCCTCCTCGCGGCCTTCCTCTCCTTCCGCGATGCCTTCAAGGCCCGGGCCGGTAAGCTCGACGAGATGACCTTGCAACTCCCCGCCTTCCTGAAGGACCGCATCCGCGGGGTGATCCGGACCGGGGCCAAGGCCCGCCGCTTCGTCATCGCCGCCTTCGTGGCCGGGATCGTCATCTCCTTCCTCGAACTGGCCTGCACCGGCCAGGTCTACGCGCCGATCATCTATAGCATCCAGCAGGGGCGAAAGGATGCCGTGGCCTGGTTGCTCGCTTACAATCTCGCTTTCATCACTCCCTTGGTGGTGATCTTCCTGCTCGCCTTTACCGGCATGAGCAACAAGGCGCTGATCAATTTCCAGACCAAGCACACCTTTGGCGTGAAGATCGCTCTCGGCCTCGTCTTCGTCGTCCTTGCCTGGGTAATCCTCTTCGGCACCCGCTATTTGCCAGGATAACCCCACGGTGGAGTTCTGACAGGTCTCAAAAAGCCGCCAACGTTGGAAATCAAACTGGAGGCGGAGGAGGGAATCGAACCCTCGAATAGCGGTTTTGCAAACCGATGCCTTACCACTTGGCTACTCCGCCGTTTGACGCTGGTCGCGCGGGGCCGATTCCCTACGTCCCTGCAGCCGCTGTGTCAATGCCCGGGTTGAGGTTGAAATCCCTCATGGGCCTGCCCTGAATGCGGCATGAACGATCCGGTGCGCGAACTTTACTCCGAAAAGCGCTATCCGGCCCTCAGCCATCCGGTGACGGACATCTCCCGGATCGCCGTCACCGCGCGCCTCGGCGGCTTGCAGCGCCTGCCGCTCCCGGCCGGATGCCGGGTGGTGGAATTCGGCTGCGCGTCCGGCCACAACCTGCTGCCCCTCGCGGCGCGCTATCCGAGAAGCGAGTTCACCGGCCTGGATTTCTCCGATACCGCGATCCGCAACGCCCGCCGCGCTTCTTGGGAGACCGGACTGGATAACGTGCTCTTCGAGGTCGCGGACCTGGAACACTGGCGACCCTCGCATCCCTGCGACTACCTCATCGTCCACGGGCTCTTTTCCTGGGTGCCGGATCCCGTGAAGTCGCGGATCCTCGACCTCTGCGGACAGCTTTTGTCCGACTCCGGGGTCGCCTGTATCAGCTACAACACGTTGCCGGGGTGGGCGTTGAAGCGCGATGTGGCGCCGCTGATCCGCAGCCTGGCGGGCAACCCCTTGGCCGGCGGCTTGGGCGGGAATGTCGTGGAGGTTGCGGCCTCGTTGGCGGGCATGGCGGGCAACGCCACCGCGCATGCGGCTCATCTTCAGGCGGTCTGCGGGGAAATCATCCGCAAGGGGCCGGAGGTCCTGCCCTTCGACGATTTGGCACCGGTCTGCGATCCGGTCTATTTCGCGCAATTCGCGGCGTGGGCGGGGCAGCGCGGCTTGCGTTACCTCGGCGAGGCCGACCTGCGGGAGAATCTTCCCGAGGGGATCGATCCCGCCGCTTTCGAGAAGCTGGCACCCTTGGCCGCGGACCCCTTGCTGCTGCAGCAGACGCTGGACCTCCTCTCCGGGCGCACGCACCGGAATAGCCTGCTCTGCCGGGAGAACGCGCCCTTGGAAGAGGGCACCACCACGGCGGCGGTGCTCCAGTTTGCCACCGGCTTGGGTGATCAGCCTCTGCCCGAGAGCCTCCCCGGCAGGGGCGTGACGCGCGTCTTCCGCGAGGTTGTCGAAGCGGCCGGACGGGATTGCACGCCGGTGCAAGACTTGCTGGAGCGTACCGCCGCGCGACTGGGTGTCGGCTGGGATCCCACGCGGCATTCACAGGAGATCGCGGGCTGGATTTTCCAAATGGCGCGGATCGGGTGTCTGGAACTGAGGGCGGATGGCATCCAGTTGCCCAGCGGGCCGGGCGAGAAACCCGAGATTTCCAAGCTGAACCGCTATTTTTCCGCGAACGGATTGCCGGTGGTCGATGCCCGGCACGCCACCTGCCGCTATCCCGAGGGCCACGAGCGGCTGCTGGCGGCGATGGACGGGACGCGGTCGCTGGAAGAGATTTCGGCGCAGGCCGCGGCGGAATTTCCCAACCTCGATTTCGGTCGCTGGATGGAGCACCTGGCGGAGCGGGGGATTCTCTGTTAGGGGGTTGCGGCGGAAAGTATGTTCAATTGAGATTGAACACTTTGGATTTCCAAGTTATCACGCCGTCGTGCCCCCGTTGCGCGAAGAGGAAGACATCCGCGAATTCCCGTCGCTCGGTCCGATCGAGACCCAGGTGATCCAGTTCTTCGTGGACGGGGTGAAGGTTCTCGGTCTTCCGCGGTCGATCGGGGAAATTTACGGCCTGCTCTTCATTTCGCCGGACCCGCTGGCCTTGGACGATCTGGTCGAGCGGCTCGGCATCAGCAAGGGCTCGGCCAGCCAAGGGCTGCGCGCCCTGAAAACGCTGGGAGCCGTAAAGGAGATCGAGGTCGAGGGCTCGCGGCGCAGCTACTATTCGGCCTCCATCGAGCTGAAACGGCTGGTCGGCGGCTTCATCCGCGAGCAGGTGAGACCGCACCTTGAGAGCGGCCAGTCGAAGGTCGGCAACCTGCTCCAGATCGCGGCGGCGGAGCCGAACGAGGCGCTGCGGGAGTTCTACGACGCACGGGTGCGGCAGTTGGAATACTGGATCGGGCGCGGGCGCTTCGTGCTGCCCCTGCTCCAAAAAGTCCTCGGCCAATGAGCGGAGTTCCCTCCAGCGAAGCCGCGTGGTTCTGCCTGAAAACGCAGACGAAGCGGGAGGCCATCGCCGCCGCGCACCTGCGGGAACTGGAAGGTGTCGAGGTTTTCTGCCCGATGCTGCGCTACCGGAAAGCGACGCGGCGCGGCAAGGTCTGGTGGGTCGAGGCCCTCTTCCCCGGCTACGTGCTCGCCCGCTTCCGGCTGGAGAGCGAGGAGCGCGCCGTGATGTACAGCCAAGGGGTCAGGGGCATCGTCCGTTTCGGCGAAAAGGTCCCGGCGGTGCCCGACGATTTCGTCGAGGCTTTGCGGCACGAGGTCGCGCGCCAAGGGGTGGAGGAGGTGCTGACGGTGGGTCCCCGGATTACGGAGGGCGAGGAGGTCGAACTGGCGCATGGGCCGCTCGGCGGCGTGCGCGCGACCGTGGTGGAAGTCCTCCCCGCGCGTGAGCGGGTGAAGGTCCTGTTGGAGTTCCTCGGCCGCGAGCAGGTCATCGAGGTTGACCTCTTTTCCCTGCTCCTTCCCCGCAAACCCCTTCCCTGACGTGATCGAGGCGGCCCGATTTGTTCATTTCGGATTGAACACAAGCCGGATATTTCGATCCATCGGGTCGCCAAGGCGCTGCCATGAAGCCGCCTGAATGCCATATCCCGCGACTGCTGGCGTTGGTTTTGCTCCCCACCGGAGCAAGCGACCAAGGGCGGCAGCTTGCTTGAATTTCTCCCTCCCACCCCTCGAGCCTCCCCCCAGAACAAGAACATGAAGCAGATTCAGGATCTCAAAGGCAAAACCGCCGTGGTGACCGGCGGTGCCGGATTCGTGCCCTCCCACCTCGTCGATCGTCTTCTGGCGGACGGCCTGCGGGTGGTGGCGCTCGACAACTTCGTCACCGGTCATGCGCGGAACATCGCGCATCTGGAGAACCATCCGGCCTTCGAATTCATCGAGCACGATGTTTCCGAGCCCTTCGATGTCGCGGGTCCGGTGGACTTCGTTTTTCACATGGCCTCGCCCGCCAGCCCGATCGACTACGTGCAGATTCCGATCGAGACGCTGAAGGCGGGTTCCTACGCCTCGCATAACGCCCTCGATCTCGCGCTGAAGAAGAATGCGACCTACCTCGTGGCTTCCACCTCGGAAGTGTACGGCGACCCGGAGATCCACCCGCAGCGGGAGGAATACTGGGGCAACGTGAACTCCATCGGCGTGCGCTCCTGTTACGACGAGGCGAAGCGCTATGCGGAGGCCGCGACGATGGCCTACCACCGCGCGCACGGTCTCGACACGAAGATCGTCCGCATCTTCAACACCTACGGACCGCGCATGCGCCTCGATGACGGTCGTGTCGTGCCCGCCTTCATCGGCCAGGCCCTGCGCGGCGAGCCGCTGACGATCTTCGGCGATGGCACGCAGACGCGCTCCTTCTGCTACGTGTCCGACCTAGTCGATGGCATCTGGCGCTTGGCGCGCAGCGACTACCATCTCCCGGTCAACTGCGGGAACCCGCACGAGATGAGCATGCGGCAATTCGCCGAGGCCATCTCTGAGGTGTTCGGGATCGAGCTGAAGGTCGATCCGAAGCCGTTGCCACCCGATGATCCGAAGGTCCGCAAGCCCGACATCTCGCGTGCCAAGGAAATCCTCGGCTGGGAGCCGGTGGTGCCCTTCGACAAGGGCATCCGCGAGACCATCGAGTATTTCCGCGATTTCGTGCCGGTCGCCTGAGCGGGCCGCATCCATTCATCATGAGTCTCCAGCAGAAGTTCGCGGACCGGAGTGCCGCTGTCGGGGTGGTGGGCCTGGGCTATGTCGGCCTGCCGCTATTGCTTGCCTATGCCAAGAAGGGGTTCCGCGCGGTCGGCATCGATATCGATGCGGCCAAACCTGAGGCGCTGCTCGCCGGTCGCAGCTACATCAAGCACATCCCCGGCGAGCATGTCGCGGAAGCGCTTGCCGCCGGCAAGCTGGAAGCGACCACGGACTTCTCGGTGATTGCCGGTCTCGATGCGATCATTCTCTGCGTGCCGACCCCGCTCGACGAGCACTTCGAGCCGGACCTCAGCTACGTCACCGATACGGTCGATGCCGTGGTGCCGCATCTCAAGGGGGGCCAAGTCCTCAGTCTGGAAAGCACGACCTACCCCGGCACCACCGACGAGGAAGTGGTGACCCGCGTCGAGGAAGCGGGCTTCAAGGTGGGAGAAAACATCCATGTGGTGTACTCGCCGGAACGCGAGGACCCGGGCAATCCGAAGTTCTCCGCGACGAACATCCCGAAGGTAGTCGGCGGCGTGAGCGCGGCCTGTCTCGATGCCGGCGTGGCGCTCTACGAGGCGGCCTTCGAGCAGGTGGTGCCGGTCAGTTCCTGCAAGGTGGCGGAACTCACGAAGCTTCTCGAGAACATCTACCGCGCGGTGAACATCGGCTTGGTCAACGAGCTGAAGATCGCCGCCGACCGCATGGGGATCGACATCTGGGAGGTGATCCGCGCGGCCTCGACGAAGCCCTTCGGCTTCACGCCCTTCTATCCCGGTCCCGGCCTCGGCGGCCACTGCATCCCGATCGATCCCTTCTATCTGACCTGGAAGGCGCGCGAGTATGGCGTCCACACCCGCTTCATCGAACTCGCGGGCGAGATCAACCGCGGGATGCCCGACTACGTGATCCATCGTAGCATGGAGGCGCTGAACTCGCGCGGCAAGCCGGTGAAGGGTTCGAAGGTACTGCTACTGGGCTTGGCGTACAAGGCGAACGTGGACGACATGCGCGAGTCGCCGACCTTCGCCTTGCTCGACGGCTTCAAGCGCCTGGGTGCGGAAGTCTCCTATTACGACCCGCATGTGCCGGTCGTCGGTCCGACCCGCGAGCACATGAACTGGGCCGGAACCCGCTCGGTCGAGTGGAACGAGGCCACGATCCGCGCGCAGGACTGCATCGTCATCTCCACCCATCACGCCGCCTTCGACCTCCAACAGCTCGCCGCCTGGTCGGACCTCATCATCGACACGCGGAACGCGATGGCCGCCATCGCCACCCCGTCCGGTCTCGTCATCAAGGCTTGAGGCTGTTTATTGGCACTTCGAACTTCTTACTTGGCACTCCATGGCTGTTCCCCTTCTCGACGTCAACGCGCAGAACCTTCCGCTCGAAGCGGAATTGAAAGAGGTCTTTGAAAAGGTGCTCCGCTCCGGGCGCTTCATCCTCGGCGAGGAAGTGGAAGCCTTCGAACGCGAATGCGCGGCGGAGCTGGGGGTGAAACACGCGATCTCGATATCTTCCGGCACGGACGCCCTGATCATCGCGCTGATGGCGCTGGGCATCGGGCCCGGCGACGAGGTGCTCTGCCCGTCCTTCACCTTCTTCGCCACCGCCGGAAGCATCGCCCGCACCGGTGCCACGCCGGTGTTCTGCGACGTGTGCCCCGTCTGCTTCGGGATCGATGTCGCTTCCGCGAAGTCCAAGCTCACGCCGAAGACCAAGGCGATCATCCCGGTACATCTTTACGGCCAGTCCGCCGACATGGATTCCATCGCGGCCTTCGCGAAGGAGCATGGCCTGGAAGTGATCGAGGACATCGCCCAATCCTTCGGTGCCAGCTACAAGGGGAAGACCTGCGGCGGCATCGGGAAGATCGGCTGCTTCAGTTTCTTCCCCTCCAAGAATCTCGGCGGCTTCGGCGATGGCGGGATGGTGACGACCCAGGACGACGCGCTTGCGGAAACGCTGCTGCGCCTCCGCAACCACGGCATGCACCCCCGCTACTACCACTCGATGGTGGGCGGGAATTTCCGCATGGATGCGCTCCAGTGCGCGCTGCTGCGGGTGAAGCTGCGCCACATCAAGGACTACGCCGCGGGCCGCACGCGCAACGCGGAGTACTACCTGAGCCGTATTTCGGGACTCCCCGGCGCGGTGAAGGCCGTGGAGTCGGATTGCTGCTGTCCGGCGGATCAGAATGCCCGTCTGGAACAAGCGGGCGCCCGTTTCGTCCTGCCGGTCGCCTACGGGCACAACGGCCACGTCTGGAACCAGTTCACCCTGCGCGTGCCCGGCGAGGGCCGCCGCGATGCGCTGCGGGCGCACCTGACGGAGAAGGGGATCGGCTGCGAGATCTACTATCCGGTGCCGATGCATCGCCAGGAATGCTTCGCCGGCCTGCCCGCGCATGCGCTTTCCGATTGCCCGGTGTCGGACCTTCTTTCGTCGGAAGTCCTCAGCATCCCGGTCTATCCGGAGCTGAAAACCGAACAGCTCGACGAGGTGGTCGCGGCGCTCGCTTCCTTTCTCATCTAAGCCCCTACCTCCGTGCCGCTGCCGCCCAACTGCGGGAATACGAGGGGGGAATACACCGAACTTGTCGGCGAACCCGGTTCCGATCTGAAATAGTCTATGCCTGAAGAAACCGACACCCGGCTGATCCGGTATCTGCAGCCGCGCCGCTTCTTGTCCTTCGGGCCGAATTTTCCCGGCCTCGAATTGCGGGGACTGAATTTGCTCATCGGGGCAAATGGCAGCGGAAAGTCGAATCTTATCGAGGCGATCAGCTTCATGCGCTCAGCCCCGAAAGATTGGACGGATGTGACCCGGAAGGGAGGCGGCACCGCGGAGTGGATTTGGAAGGGGAAGTCGGATGGAAAAGCCTCGGTGGATGTGATACTTCGGCCCCAAAAGGGGCCTCAGGCACTGCGCCACAGCATGTCCTTCCATACCGTTGCCCAGGCCTTCGCTCTGGACGATGAACGGGTGGAGAATGAGAAACCTGACCCAGGAAAGGTTAAGCCCTATTTCTATTATCACTACCAGAAAGGGGATCCGGTGTTGAACACCTTGAACAAGAAAGTCCGACGGCTGGCTCGTGACACGATCGAGCCGGACCTTTCGATCCTCAGGCAGCGGCGGGATCCCGAGGCATATCCCGAGATTGCTTGGCTCGCATCGTCCTATGAAGACATTCGCATCTACCGCGAATGGACTTTCGGGCGGTCCGCGGTGTTCCGCGAACCGCAGAAAGCGGACATGCGCAACGACGTGTTGGAGGAAGACTTTTCCAATCTGGGCCTTTTCCTCAATCGCCTGAAAACCAAGTTTCCTGCCGCCAAGAAGGCGATCCTGGCAGGGTTGAAGGATCTCTACGATGGCATCCATGACTTCGACGTCCTGATCGAAGGCAACACGGTCCAAGTGTTTTTCACGGAAGGAGATTTCTCGATTCCCGCGACGCGCTTGTCGGACGGCACAGTGAGGTACCTGTGCCTCCTCGCCATCTTGTGCGATCCTGAACCGCCCAAGCTCGTGTGTATCGAGGAACCCGAACTGGGGCTTCATCCGGACGTTCTTCCGAAGGTAGCGGATCTGTTGCAGAAGGCAGCGGAACGGACCCAACT
>CBFGPU010000003.1:0-15363 GCA_965650715.1 uncultured Haloferula sp.
TCAGGAAATCGAGCAGGTTCTCGATTCCTTTCTGACCGAGGAACTGGTAGGTGATGGTGCCGCCGGAAGGCTCCCACTCATCGCCGTTCTTCACGAACTTGAGGCCGGTGAGGATCACCTTGGTCTTCTTGTCCAGGACGTCCGGGTCGGCGGTGACATTGGTCCCCTTCTTGAAGACGAGCCTGTAGCCTTTCTTCTCCGAGTATCTTACCACACGCTCGGCAAACTGAATGCTATCGCCATTCGGAAGAACGAGGAGTGCGGAAGCCACGATGCGTTCCTTGCCCGCGATCGTCTTCGCCGCGATTTCGAGTTGGAGCGACCAGTCGAACTTCAGGTTGGATTCGGAGCCCGGCGGCACCGGGATCTCCAGCGGCACGTTCATGCCGGACAAGGGCACGCCGCCCAACTTCGCACGATAGGTCGCGGTGCCCATGATCCCGTCGGTCGGGCCGCCCACATCGACCAGCTCCACCGGTACGGTGGCCGAGCCCTTATAGGTCGTATCCGCCCCGTCCACGGTCCCTTTGAAGGCGCCCTTGAACTGCGCGACCGGTTTTCCGTTCACCGTCCTGACAGTCCCGATGTCCGCGGCAAGATCGCCGTCCCCGTCGGCGTCCGCGAGCCCCTCGATCGTGCCCATGACCATCACCTTGCCGGCTTCGTCCTGCGCGGCATCGAGGGTGTACGCGCGCTGCGCGGCGGTGGGCGAGATGCCCTGGTAGTTCCCCGTGACATTGGCGATCCGGGTGAGCAGGGTGTTGCTCAGCGGGAAGGGGAACGAGAAACTGCCCACCGGTTCGGGCCGGACACCGCCGCCCGCGGTGCCACCGGTCTCGCTGAAATTGTCGAGCGCCATCTGGCCGGCCGCCACGCTCATGGCCGCCGAGTAACCGTACACCGAGATGAAGAAGCGGTCCGTGTCCGCCATGCCCCAGTCGGCATTCGCTTCGGCACCGCCACCCGCGGCGGAAAGACCGAAGGAGGCGAGATGAAGCCAGTTGTCGGCATCCGCGGGGTTGATGTCGTAGGTGCAGGTCAGCACTTTGGTGGCGCTGTCCCAGCTCATCCGGAGTCGCACGGCATTGGTGGCAAGCGTGCTCGAATCGCCACCGCCTTGGGAAACGTCGTCGGAGACAAGATCGGCATTCGTTCCGATGCGCGAGGGCCCGCCGATCGCGGAGTTGTACAACTCGTGATAGAGATAGTCATCAGCCGAGAGCGGACTCTCCAAGGTGATGCCCATGCTGTTCACCTGGAAGGGCGGCGAGGGCGACGAGGTATTGAAGGCATCGATCAGGATCTCCCAATCCGCATTGTAGGGAAAGCGGGTGAGATTCCACGGACGGCTCGCCTCGTCCTCAAGCGTGCCGCTCGAGCAAGAGTAGCGGAGCTGCTGGCCGGCTTCGGCGAGCACGCCGTTGCCGGTGTTGTCGTCGGTTCCCCAGGCAGGGCCCTTCGAATTGTCGTTGAAGTTGTCGCCGCCATCGCCACAAGCGACAGCGCCGAGGAGGAGCAAGCAGGCGCCCGCGAATGAAACGCGGACGGAAACGCGGGGAGATCGGGGTTTCATTCTACCGGGAGGGTGGCGCCCGCAGGCCGTTGCGGGCGGCAGTGGCAATTTGCGGCGCGGCCTGGCCGGCAACCGCTTCGAGTGCTTGCAGGGAGGCGGGCGTGCCTGCCCGGCGCAACGCGAAGACGGCGCGCATCTGGAGATTCGTACTGTTCGGCGTGGTGGCGGTGCGGAGTAGCTCGGGAACGATCTCGTCATCGAAAACGGTGCCCGCCGAAGAACCCGGATCGAGCCGGACGGCACGGCCAAGCGCGTTGAAGCCCGCGATCCGTGCCGCCGGATCCTCCTCGGCGGTGACGCACGGCAACAACCGCTCCGCGGGGACCTCTTCCTGGACGAGCAGTGCCTCGTACAAACGCCTCCGCACATCCGGCTCGGGTTCCGCATCCGCCAAGTCCGCCAGTTCGCCACCGAGATGAGGCACTCCCCGATGCGCGCCAAGCGCCCATGCGGCCGAGGCACGAACCTCCGCCGAGTCATCGCCCGACGCCACCCGGAGCAAGAAGGGAACCGCATCCCCGGTGGATCCCGCAAGCGCTTCCACGGCGGCGGCGCGGAGGGGCTCCGGGGTTCCGGAAGCGTGGATCATGGCTTCGAACGTGGGTGCCACGCGCTGGAAGTCGTGGCGGCCCAGACCATTCAGGATCTCGATGGAGATCTCTTCCGAAGGCATCCCGTCGAACGCTCCGACCAAAGCATTCAAGGTGCCCTCGGTATCCATCATGCCGAGCGCGAGGGCGGCCTCGATTCGCACCGGCTCCGTCCGCCCTTGGCCGGATAGGATCGCCGCCATTCTTGCCGCGACGTCCTCGCCGCCGATCAAGCCCAAGCCGCGGATTGCCGCGATGACCACTTCGTCGTCCCCATCGGCAAGCAGGGGCCAAAGCAACTCCTTGGCCCCGGGGTTGCGGGTCTTCCCGATCAGCTCGGCCATGAAGGCCCTGTCCGCCGGCGATGCGGCGCGCAAGACCTGCCGCAGTGCGCCCATGGCCTCCGGCGTGCCTTCGCGGGCGAGACGGTAGGCGTAGTGGCGACGCTCCGCGAGAGGCCTCCCGTGATCGAGAAAGCGGTCGATGGTTTCCCTCAGGCTGAGGCCGGTCTTCATGTATTTCGCCTCCATCCGTCTGCGGATGGTTTCCTGAAGGCCGCGGCCGATCACGGCCACGATGGGCCGCGTGACCAAACGCTGGGTGCGGGGGAAAAGCACGCGCTCGGGATCGTCGCTGGGATGGCGGCTCTCCATCCACAAGCTCCCGGCCACCACCCCCAGCAGCACCAGCAAGACGGCCAAGCCCGCTCCCATGCCGAAAAGGAGCCGGCCGTACAGTGATCTCGGCACAAGTCGGAACCTTCCTCGTGTCACTGCCGCGGAGGCCGCATGACCTCTCGTCTTCATCCATCCGCCATGCTGGCAGGATCGGCCGAGGTTTTCAATAGAGATTTACAATCAAAAGCTTAGCAACCGTCAACGGTCCACATCCTGCGAAGATGCCGACATGTGTTGCTCTTCATGACGACCGGTGCGGCATGATGCTGATCTCGATGCTCTTGCTCGCCGGGGTGTTGCTGCCTTCCGCGACATGGCCGACGGGCACGAGCACGTTCGCCTCCGGGAAGTAGGCGGCGGCCATGCCGCGCGGCATTTCGTAGGGAATCGCGCGGAAACCCCGCAGGTGGCGCTCGCCATCGTTCCAATGGCTGGTCACGTCGATGCGCCCGCCCGGCTTGATCCCCTTTTCGGTGAGGTCGTCCGGGTTGAGAAAAACGATGTCGCGCATGCCGGAGATGCCGCGGTAGCGGTCGTTCAGGCCGTAGACGGTGGTGTTGAATTGATCGTGGCTGCGGAGTGTCTGGAGCAACAAGCGGTCGGGCTGGACCTGGAACGCATCGAGCGGTGCGAGCGAGAAATTCGCCCTCCCGGTCGGGGTGTTCCAGACGCGCGTTTTCGCGGCATTCGGCAAATAGAAGCCGCCGGGCTGGCGGACGCGCCGGTTGTAGCTCTCGAAGCCGGGCACCACCGCCTCGATCCACGTACGGATCCTGTCGTAGTCCTCGGCGAGCCAGCGCCAGCGCACGTGTCCGGTATCGCCCACAACGACTTCTGCGAGCCGGGCGACGATCTCGGTTTCGCTCAGCAACATTTCCGAGGCGGGCGCGAGATTACCTTGAGACGACTGCACCACGCCCATCGAGTTCTCCGTCGTCACGAAGCGCCCGCCGTCCCGCTCGCTGCGGCCGAGGCAAGGCAGGATCAAGGCGCGGCGACCGTGCACGAGATGGCTGCGGTTGAGTTTGGTCGAGACGTGACAGGTGAGGCGGCACTTGCGCAAGGCTTCCGCCGTGAAGGTGCTGTCCGGCGTGGCCTGGGCGAAGTTCCCGCCCAGCGCGAAGAACACCTTCGCCCGTCCCTCGTGCATCGCGAGGATCGAGCCCACCGTGTCGAAACCATGGTGGCGCGGCACGCGGATGCCCGCCTGCTTCTCCAGCGCGGCGAGGAAACTCTCCGGCATCTTCTCGAAGATCCCGACCGTGCGGTCGCCCTGCACGTTGCTGTGCCCCCGCACCGGGCAAAGGCCCGCACCGGGACGCCCGATGGCACCCAACAGCAGGTGGAGGTTCGCAATCTCCCGGATGGTCGCGACGGCATTCCGGTGCTGCGTCAGGCCCATTGCCCAGCAGGTGATCAGCTTGCGCTCGCCTGCGGCAACAAGCCCGGCCAGATCCCAGATGTCATCATAGGCCACGCCCGACAGCTCAATGATATCCTCCCATGAGGTGGATTCGACCACGCGACGGTAGTCCTCGACGTTCGAGGCATGCTCTTGGAGAAAGTCTCCGTCCTCGACAAGGATTTCGAGGGTAGCCTTCGAAAGACCCCGGAAGAGCGCAAAGTCACCGTTCACCTTCACCTGAAGGTAGGTCGAAGCCAGCGGGGTGGAGCGCCCGATCAAGCCTCTTACATGCTGCGGGTGCGAGAACCCGAGCAAGCCCGCTTCCCGCAGCGGATTGATCGCCACCAGCTTCGCGCCCTTCTTCACCGCCTCTTCCAGGGTCGAAAGCATGCGCGGGTGATTCGTCCCCGGATTCTGTCCCGCACAGAGGATCACCTCCGCGTCCAGGAAGTCATCGAGCGTGACCGTCCCTTTCCCCACCCCGATCGATTCCTTCAGCGCCAGCCCGCTGGACTCGTGACACATGTTCGAGCAGTCCGGCAGGTTGTTCGTGCCGAAGGCCCGCGCGAAAAGCCCGTAGAGAAAGGCCGCCTCGTTGCTGGCGCGCCCGGAGGTGTAGAAGATCGCCTCGTCCGGCGAAGCGAGCGCCTGCAATTCCTCCGCAAGGATCGCAAAAGCCTCCTCCCAGCTCACCGGTTCGTAGTGGTTGGCCCCCTCGCGCAACAACATCGGCTCCGCCAGCCGCCCTTGCAGGTCGTGCCATGCATCCGTCTGCGCCATCAGATCCGCCACCGAATGCTTGGCGAAGAACTCGCGCCCGATGGTCCGGCGCATCGCCTCGGATGCCACCGCCTTCGCGCCGTTTTCGCAAAACTCCGCGATCGAGCGATCCCGGTCCGGATCCGGCCAGGCACAACTCGGGCAATCGAAGCCGCCGATCTGGTTCAGTTCCAAAAGCGCCTTGGTTCCGCGACCGACCCCGTCCTTACCGAAAACATGCTTCAGCGACGCCACCACCGCCGGCATCCCCGCGGCATGGTCTTTCGGATCGTGGAACTCGCCGGATTCTTTCCCGCTCATTGGAAACAAGCTAGCGGGAGCCACCCCCGGTGCAAAAGGAAAGGCTCCCGGTATGCCTGTCCCGACTAAACGTCCGCCGCTCCCCCGACGTCAGGATGGGTCGGAAAACAGGCAAAAAGATTCGCTTCCGCATCGCTTACACGGCACATGGCACGCCTCCGAATGAACACCCGTCTCCCATCCCTCTTGAGCTGCATGATTCCTTCGCTGGGCCTGGCGGCCGCGATCCAGTACCCGGATACGCGCAAGGCCGATGTCGTCGACGAACTCCACGGTACCCCCGTTCCCGATCCCTACCGCTGGCTGGAGGACGACAATTCGGAGGAGACGAAGGCATGGGTGACAGCGCAGAACCGGGTGACCGAGGATTTCCTCACGACCATCCCGCAGCGCGGCGAGATCCGGAAGCGCCTGTCGGACCTGTGGAATTTCGAGCGCACCGGCTCCCCGCAGGAGTTCGGAGGCAAGTGGTTCTTCACCCACAATACCGGCCTCCAGAACCAATCCGTTCTCAAGGTCTCCGACACCCTCGATGGCGAGGGCCGGCTGCTCCTGGACCCGAATACCCTCTCGAAAGACGGCACCGTGGCCCTGGCGAATTTCACGCCCAGCGAGGACGGCAAGCTGCTCGGCTATTCGATCTCCCGCGGCGGCAGCGATTGGAACGAGATTCTGGTCCGCGATGTGGCCACCGGCAAGGACACCGGCGACCACCTGAAGTGGGTGAAGTTCAGCGGCATCTCCTGGGCGAAGGACGGCAGCGGCTTCTACTACAGCCGCTACGATGCCCCGGCCGAGGGCGCGGCGCTCACGCAGAAGAACGAGTTCCAGAAACTCTGCTTCCACAAGATCGGCACGCCGCAAAGCGAGGATGTGCTCATCTACGAGCGCAAGGACCATCCGAAGTGGGGCTTCGGCGGCGGATTGACGGAAGACGGCAAGTTCCTCGTCATCCACGTCACCGAGGGCACCGATCCGAAGAACCGCTTTTTCTACAAGGAGGCAAAGCCCGGCGCGAAGGTGGTCGAGCTTTTGGCGGATGCCGATGCGAGCTACGACTTCGTCGGCAATGAGGGCGACCTCTTCTTCTTCCGCACCGACCTGAAGGCACCGCGCCATCGTGTGATCGCGATCGATGTGAAGAAGCCCGAGCGCGAATCCTGGAAGGAAATCATCCCCGAATCAAAGGACCTGCTGCAAGGCGTGACGATGGTCGGCGGCAAGCTGGCCTGCGAATTCCTGCGCGACGCACGCAGCGCCATCACCATCTACGGGCTGGATGGCAAGAAACTGCGCAACGTCGAACTGCCCGGCATCGGCAGCGCGGGCGGCTTCGAGGGCCGCAAGGAAGACAAGGAAACCTTCTACTCCTTCACCAGCTTCACCGATCCCGGCGCGATCTACCGCTACAATCTGGAAACCGGCGAGAGCAAGCTGTGGAAGCGCCCGAAGGTCGGCTTCGATGGCGCGGCCTACGAGACCAAGCAGGTCTTCGTGCCGGGCAAGGATGGCACCAAGGTCCCCGTCTTCATCACCCACAAGAAGGGCCTCAAGCTCGATGGCAGCCACCGTGTGCTGCTCTCCGGCTACGGCGGCTTCAATATCAGCCTCAGCCCCGGCTTCTCGGTCGGCCGCGCGGTGTGGTTGGAGCGCGGCGGCATCCTCGCCGTGGCGAACCTGCGGGGCGGCGGCGAATACGGCAGCGAGTGGCACCTCGCGGGCACGCGCTTGCGGAAGCAGAACGTCTTCGACGACTTCATCGCCGCCGGGGAATGGCTGGTGAAGGAGAACTACACCAAGCCCTCGCTGCTCGCCATCCAGGGCGGCAGCAACGGGGGCCTGCTGGTGGGAGCCTGCATGACCCAGCGCCCCGACCTCTTCGGCGCGGCGCTCCCCGCCGTCGGCGTGATGGACATGCTGCGCTTCCACAAGTTCACCATCGGCTGGGCCTGGGAGAAGGACTACGGCAGCGCGGAGGATCCGGAGGAATTCAAGGCGCTGCTACGGTACTCCCCGTACCACGTGCTCAAGCCCGGCACCCGCTATCCCGCCACCATGGTCACCACCGCCGACCACGACGACCGCGTGGTCCCCGCGCACAGCTTCAAGTTCGCCGCGCGCCTGCAGGAGTGCCAGGCGAAGGGCGGCCCGCCGGTGCTGATCCGAATCGACACCAGCGCCGGCCACGGCGCGGGCACTGCCCTCTCGAAAACGATCGACCGCACCGCCGACGAGTGGGCCTTCCTTGAAGCCAGCTTGAAATAAGCCCTCACTTCGACCCCAAGACCCGCGCCAGTTTCTCCGGATTCCTGAGCGCGAAGAGGCGCACGATCCCTCCTTCCGCCACATCGAAAAGGAGAATGTCGGTCACGGTTCCCTTGATGGAGTACATCAAGCCGTCCAGCCCGTTGTAGCGCACCTCCTTTACCTCGTCTGGCAGCGCCTTCCGTCGGGTCAGGCTCTCGTACATCCGCGCGATCCGGTCGCTGCCGTAAATCGGCAGCAGCGCCGCCCGCACGATCCCCCCGCCATCCGAGTACAGAATCGCGTCCGGCAGAAGGAGTTGCTTGAGCGCCGCCAGATCCCCACCTCGCGCCGCTTGTAGGAAAGCGTGGGCGAGGCGCCTGCCTTCGCCCGGATCCACCGCGTGCCGGGGTGCTTCCGCACGCAGGTGCTGTCGGGCCCGCGAGGCAAGCTGGCGACAGGCCGCGGCATCGCGGGAAAGAAAGCTGCCGATCTCCTCGAAGGATTCGCCGAACACGTCGTGCAGCAGGAAGGCCGCCCGCTCCAAGGGAGTGAGACGCTCCATCGCGTGCAGCATTGCGTAAGAGACATCCTCGCCCGAGAACTGGCCAGGATCTTCCTCCACCGGTTCGGGCAACCATTCACCGACGTAGGTTTCCCGCCGCACCCGGGCCGATTTCAGATGGTCCAGGCACAGGCGCGTCACCGTCTTGCCCAGGAAAGAGCGCGGCGAATCGATCTCCGCAAAGGTCACGTCCGCCCAGCGCAGCCAGGCCTCCTGCACGATGTCGTCGGCATCGGCAGGGCTGCCCAGCATGCGATAGGCGAGCGCGTGCAGGAAGGAGCGGTGCTCCTCGAAGATGGTGGCGGAAGTCTCCATCAGGCAGCGGCAGCGGCCGCCACAGGGTGCACGGCCCGGAATGACACCGCCAGCCGATTCCAGATATTGATGGTACCGATCAGCAGCGTGATCTGCACCTGCTCCTGTTCGGTGAAATGGCGGGCGAATTCCGCATACACGTCATCCGGCACCTGGCTCTGCGCCAGCAGCGTGACGGCCTCGGTCCAAGCCAACACGGCCCGCTCCTTTTCCGTGAAGAGCGGCGATTCGCGCCAGACGCAGAGCAGGTTCAGCCGCTGCTCCGTCTCCCCGCTCTTGCGGAGATCACGCGCATGCATGTCCACGCAATAGGCGCAGCCATTGATCTGCGATGCGCGCAGCTTGATCAGCTCGCGGAGGTTATGAGGCAGGTCATTGGTTGTGACATGCTTCTCAAGCTGGAGCATGGCTTGGAGCGAGGCCGGGTCCGCGGTTGCGTGATTGATTCGGGGTTGCATGTTCATGATGCGCCATCGGCGCACCATCATCGACGAGACAGCCGCGGAAAACGTGACACCGGTTGACGAAAAAATTCCCCGTTCCACTTTCCGGCGCAGGGATCGATTCCAACCTGGACCCATGAACCGTCCATCTTTCGCCATGATTTCAGCCATCCTGGCTCTCGGACTTTCCGCAAGTTGCCAACCCGAAAAGGAAAGTCCGGCGGGGGCAAATCCCGTCGAAGCGGGCACCGTCTCTTGGGGCCGTGATCTCGATGCGGCACTTGCGGCTTCCAAGTCCTCCGGCAAGCCGGTGTTCCTTCTCTTCCAGGAAATCCCGGGCTGCAAGGGCTGCAAGGATTTCGGCCGCGAGGTGCTGAGCGATCCGGAGGTCGTCCGGATGATCGAGGGAAACTTCGTCCCGCTCTTGATCGCCAACAACCAGCCGGGAAAGGACGAGAAGATCCTGAAGCGTTTCAACGAACCCGCTTGGAACTACCAGGTGGTCCGCTTCCTGGATTCCGGAGGCAAGGATCTCATCCCGCGCAAGGACTTGGTCTGGAAGAAACCGGAACTAATGCAACGCATGCGCGATGCCCTCGCCAAGGCCGGGCGGCCGGCGCCCGTCGCCCTGCAACGCGTCGCCTTTTCCCAAGCCTGCTTCTGGACCGGCGAAAAGGAACTCGGCGCGATTCCCGGCATCTTCCGTACCGAGGCGGGCTTCATCGATGGCAAGGAAGTCACCGTCGTCGACTTCGATCCCCGGATGCTCTCACTCGACGCTCTGATTCAGGCAGCCAAGCAAGCCGGAGTGGCGGACGCCCTCTACCTCACGGCGGAGGACCAGCGGAAGTCCGCGAAAGCCGGCGGCTTCACCAAGCCCGGATGGCTCGGCGAAGGCTATCGGGCCGCCCCTGCTTCCGACCAGAAGCGACAGCTTCGCGGCACTCCTTTCGCCGGGCTCGCTCTCACTCCGGAGCAGGCGACCAAGGTGAATGCTTTCGCTCGCACCGATCCGGCACGGGCCAAAACATTCCTCACTCCGGAGCAGCGCAAATCGCTGGACTGAAGATCCCTCACGGGGCCGCAACCGCCACCTTCAGGTGGGGTGTCAGGATCTCCTTCCAGATCTCGTAGCCCGCAGGGCTCATGTGCAGGCCATCCGCGACGAAATACTTGGGGATCGGATTGCCGGCTTCGTCCAGATAGCGGTCGCAGCTTCCGGCGATGTAGGTGATCCGCTTGTCCGCCTCCGCCGCCTTGCGGAATCGCTCGTTCAAGTTGGCCTCATTCTCAATGATTGAGATCCGCGACGGGCTCGGTCGCACCGCCAGGATGATCAGCTTCGCCTCCGGCAACTTCTCGAAAAGGCGGGTCCGGAACTCCGTGAAATCCTCTTCCACCTGCTCCGGGGACTTCTTGTCCCAAAGGTCGTTGCCGCCGCAGTAGAGAACCACGATCGAGGGTTCGTAACGCAACACGCAGCGGTCGAGGTAGTGGTTCACCTCGGATATGTGACTGCCGCCGAAGCCGCGGTTCAGTGCCCCGGTCCCGGGAAAATACTTCGGGATGTCCAGCAGCCGCACGCTCGAACTGCCGGTGAACACGATCCCGCCCTTCGCCGGCGGCGACTTCGCATCCGCCGCATCGAATGCCGCGATGTCCTTGGCAAACCGGGCGGGATCGGGATCGGGGGCGGCTTGCAACCATCCCCCTAACAACAGCGCGAGCGCGACAGCGGTTCGTTTCATCTGCCCGACTCTACGCAGCGCCGCGCGGGAATCCTACCGGCGATCTTCAGTTCTCCACGATCCGCAGACCCGTGGGTGCCGAAGGCGGCGTGCTCGCCCCTTGCAGAAGAATTCCGGAGGTGGTGTGGGTCCCGATCGACGCCGAGGCCCCGATATTGGCCAAGCTCGTGACCGATGCCTGCTCGGTACGAAAGGCGTAGTTGTTCGCAATGACAACGGCCGATCCTCCCGGCGGCGTGACCGTGGCCGAATAGGTCCGGGTGGTCACGTTGACCGTCATCTGCACCCGGTAGGTCACCCCGGCCTGGTAATTGAGGACATTGGCCGCCGCGTAAGCACCGCCGTTGCGCGCGTCGAACACACCGCTTGGCGCGAAGCGCACGACCGCGGCGAGATTGCTGAAGCTGGAAGCCGCCGAGGCCGACAGGCCGGTGAGCGCATCGATATTGGCGGCAGAGGGCCGCATGTTGAACGAGAGGGTGAAGCTGCCCGTCTGCGCCGGGATCGTGCGATTCTGCCATCCGCCGTTGGCCGTGTTCAAGTACTCGGATGCGGGCGCGGCACCGAAATCCTCGCCATTGATCCAGCCCGTCAGGCCGCTGTCGGTATAGACCTGCCACCACTCGATGCCGTCGGCGGTGACGGGACCGCCCAGCACCGTGCCGTAGGCTCCCAACGCGAAGGTCCCGACGCTCGCTGCCGAGGAACTCGCGGAGCCCCGGATCACGGTCGCGGTATCCGTCACAATACGCGCACCCGCCGCATAGGCCGGTGGCGGATCAGGATCCGGGTCAGGATCGGGATCGGTGCTCGGCAGGCCGTGGTAAACCTTCAACACGTCGTCCCACAGCGAGCGGTTGTAGGTGAAACCGCGGCTCGGACCGTAGGAGGGGTAGTCCACGGTATTCTGCGCCTTGCCCTTCGCGTAGCCGATGTAGCCCTTCTCCGCCTTGTACCACAGGTCGGTGTTGCCGATGTTCATGCGCGTCACCGCGTTGTTCGCGATGGCGCTGCCCTTCGTCCAGAATCCGCTCGTGATCAGCGCGAGCTGGTTGGTCATGTGCGGGCGGTAGCCATCGAAGGCATAGACCCAGGAGCTCCGCGCGCCGTTCGCATCGACCGCGTTGAACTCCTTCAGCATTCCCAGCGCGCCCTTGTTCGGCAGCGTGTCCGCTCCCGTGACGATCTTTCCCGCGCCGTCGATTCCCGCCCCGTTGTTCAGGCCGGCGTTCACGTTGCGCCCGTAGGTGTCGTTCACCAGCGCCTCGTAGATCTCCATGTAGTCCGTCAGGGTGGACCCGTAGTACTTGTAAGTGTCCACCGCCGCCTCGATCGTGTTGCCCGAGGGCGCCTTAGAGGTCGGATTGGCGACCTTCCAGTTGAAGGTCTCGTAGATGTTCGGCAGGTTGTTCGCGTTCAGCTCGGTGACGAACGCAGAATGGTTGTAGTTCGTCAGGATCGTCTGCGTCGGCCCGGGTCCTCCGAAGTAGGCCATGCCCGTGAGCACGCCGCCGATCATCCCCTCGCGGTAGTTCGGGTTCCAATCGCGGTTCAGGTTGGCATCGCCATCGAGCGCATATTCCTGGGTATCCCCCTTCACGTACGGATTGTTGTCGGAAGTCGTGAAAGCATTCGCGACCAGCGCCGCTTTCATGATCAGGTCGATCCGCGCTTTCTCCCCCGCCGTGAGCTGGTCCCAGATCCTCGGCGTGTTCTTCACGATCACGAACATCCCCGTGGCATGCCGTTCGTGCTGCGCCGGATACCCGCCGTTGCAGGTCGGCTCGTTCCCGGCGGTGAGCGTATGCCGGATCTGCTCGAGCAGGCGCGCGTCCGCACCGGTGTTCCCGGCGTAGCTCGCCACGGCGAGGGTGATGTTCGCCCCGCCGAACCACGCGCCGTTCGTGTGCGCACCACCCGAGAAACTCCGGTTGAAGCTGATCAACTGGCAGGCCTTCGCCGCATCCACCGCTGCCTGCGACGGGGACGGCAGCACATCCCCGGCAAACGCCTCGCCCGCAACCACCCCCAGAATTCCGATCAATCCTGGAACCGCGCGACGCAGTTTCGTTCCAAATCGAAAAAGATACATGTCTCTTAAAGACAATCAAATGGACATGTTTTCAAGCAATAGTTTCCCCCGTTAGGCGCGGCATCTACGCAGGATGACGGGCTTTTGCGCCACACCTCCCCCCGATCAATACGCGAACTTCCCGAACTCGTACGCCTTCCCGCCCTCCGCCGCCGCCATGATCCCGCGGATCACCTGGATATCCCGCTGGCCCATCTCGCCCGGTACCTTGCTCGGCTTGCCGCTCAGGATCGCATCCACCTGCCCCTCGATCTGGAGCTGCTGCTGGAAGACATGCTGGAAGTCCATCGGCCCCGCCGGAGTGCTCCCTTTCTGGCCCTTGTACCCGTACGCAGGCTCGATCTGGATCACCCCTTTCTCCGTCTCCACCTTCACGTGGTTGCCGTTCTTTCCGTAGCTCGCGAAGCCCTTCGCCTTGCGCCCTCGGGAGAACTCCAGCTCCCACTCCCAGTGCTCGGGCACTTCGCTGAATTCCTCCTTCCGATCCGTCCAGCTCTTCGCCGTCACCTTCAGCGGATGCTCCTGCGCCGAATACAGCGCCGCTTGCACCGCGTACACGCCGAGGTCGTAGAGCGCCCCGGCGATCCCGAGTTCCTTGTCCACCCGCCAGGCATTGTGCCGCGTGAAATCCGTCATCCGTCCCGCATCGGAAGTATCGATCGATTTCCAATCCCCGAACTCCTTCGTCTTGATCGCTTCCATCAGCTTCAAATGGAAGGGATCCCAGTGCAGGCGGTAGCCGATCTGCAGCGTGCGCTTGTGGTCCGCCGCGGCTTTGATCATCCGCGCGCAGTCTTCCTCGGCCGGAGCCATCGGCTTCTCGCAGATCACATGCTTGCCCGCTTCCAAGGCGCGGATCGTGTACTCCGCATGCAGCGCGGTAGGCGTCACCACGTAGATGACATCGATCTCCTTGTTGTCCGCGATCTTTTCCAAGGTATTGTAGTCGTACACGTTTCCGTCCGGGAGCTCGTGATCCTTCTGCCACTTCGGCACCTTGTCGGGAGAACCGGTCACGATTCCCGCGAGCCGCGCATTCTTCGTGTGCTTCAGCGCCGGCCCGAGCTGGTTCGTGGCGTAATCGCCCAGTCCCAGCAACGCGATCCCCAGCTTCTTCCCGCCGCCTTCCTGCGCGCGGAGATTCAGGAACGGCGCGGCAGTGGCGGCGGCACCGAGGCGGAGGGCATGGCGGCGGTCAATCGTGTTCATGGCCGGTGAAGGAAAAACCGGACCCTCGCGCGCGCAAACGGAAGTTCATCCCCGTCGCGGGATGCAATCCCCGGCGTGCAGGGTGCCGCCGCCCGATCCGTGGTTCTCCACTCTTCTCCGCCCCGCGGTGCTTGATCCCGAGCGATCCCGGTTCCTCCCGACCCATGGTATGATTCCTGCAAGGGCCGCTTTTCCCATGAGCACGAAAACCATCGACCCGAAAGTCCGCAAGTTTGCCAAGGATCTAACCAAGGAATTCCCACGCAGCCCGCGCGAGAAACTGGCGGGCTATGTCCTCGCCGCCCGCGCCCTCGACAAGTGCCGCGCCGAACTCTGCGGCACCCAGGGCGAATACCACTACGCCTGCCCGCTCGACAGCCAGTTCCTGGAATTCTCAGGCATCTCTCCCGACGACTTCCGCAACGCCGTGGCCGAGGGACGCTCCGACGAAGAAATGGACCGCTGGATCCGCGAGCATGCGAAGAACGGCTCGAAGGAAGACGTGATCCGCTGGAACAACAGCCTTCGCGACAAGCGCATCAGCGAGACGGACATCGAACTCCAGACCTTCCTCGAAGACTACATCGACGAATTCATCCCGAAGGACCGCATCGTGTATCACTGGTTCGATGTCTATGACATCGAGGAAAAACGGATCTGAGCGCCCGCTTAAAGCTCGATCACCTTGTAGAAACGCCGCTCCGGATGAAGCTCGAAGGGCTCCACCGTCACGCTGATTTCCTCGTCGAGACCTTCATGATCGGAGACGAATTCCCAGTCGGTCAGATCGTCGCTCTCCAGCAATTGGTACACGACCCCGGGTTTGCCGTGCCATTTCAGTTCCAGCCCGGTGAGCGTGCGCTGGATGGTGATCGGGATCTTGGGTTCTTCTTCGATCACCTTGATGCTGGGGAGATCCAACGCGAAACGGATGGCATGGAGGCCCGCGGTGATACTTCCGGTGGCGGCCGTGATCTGCGAAATATCGGTCTCGCCTCGCGGCAGATCTTGGCCGTGCAGAAAATCGCAAGGCTGCACAGTGTCCGTCAAAATGATCTCCATGCGGCGGGCCGTATTAGGCCCGGTATAGGGGAATGCAGGGAAGGTTCCGCTGTCGCTGGTAGAAACGGTGAGCGTGAGGGTATCCGGAGAGCCGCCGCCGTCCCACGAAAGACTGTGGAACGAATAGACTCCCTCGCCCCGCGGAGAAACCGGCAGGGACGCCTCCCAGGCTTGCTCGCCGATCTTCACGCTGATGTTCAGCTTCACCGCATCCGAAAATTCGGCCTTGTACTGGAAGATTCCATTCTGAACTTCCAGCGCGGCCAGCCCGTTGATGTAGGAGTCGGAGTCGTAGGAAAATGCCACCTCAACCGGATCGTTGACCGCCACGCTTCCGTAGACACCGGCACTCACTTGGGT
>CBFGPU010000004.1:0-15083 GCA_965650715.1 uncultured Haloferula sp.
CCCCGATCTCGCGCGCGAGATCGTCCGCCGCGGACACGAGTTGGGCAACCACACCATGACCCACCCCGCCGGCAGCTTCTGGTGCGCCGGTTCGCTCCGCACCCGCCGCGAGATTGGGAGGTGCAGCCAAGCTATCGAAGACGCCACCGGCCAGAAGCCCCGCTGGTTCCGCGCCCCGGTCGGCCATCGCAATTGGTTCACCCATCCGGTTTGCCACGAGCTCGGCATGGAAGTCGTGGCCTGGAGACGGCGCGCCTTCGATACCGTCCGCGCCGATGTTCCGGGCATCGTCCGCTGCCTGACGAACGGAGCGAAGGATGGCGATATCCTCCTCCTCCATGAAGGGACGCCGGTGGCGAAGGAAGTCGTCGCAGGCGTGCTATCAGGCCTGAGTGCCGAGTAAGAAGCGCCAAATTCCAAGTTGGCGTGGGCTGTTCCTGCCTTTCTTGGACTTGGAACTTAAAACTTGGAACTTCCCGCCCCCGCCACCTCCAGCACGATCAGGTGATTGTTGAACGGCGTCCCACCCCACAAGGGCATGATCTTCACCCTCCCGTGCGGTGCCAGGATCCGCTCGAAATCGCCTGCCGTCGGATAGTGCGTCGGTGCCGCCTTCATCCAAAAGCTCGCCTTGGCCAGCAGGTCCCCCGCCACGGTCACCTTGAAGCGCCAGGATTCATCGCGCAGTCCGGAGCGGATCACCAGCTTGCCGCCCGGTGCCACCCGCGAGGCCGCAAGATTGAGCAGCACTTCCTGTTCAGCCGGCGTGAAGAACTGCAGGATGTCGAGGATGCTGACATTTCCCGCATGCTCCGGCAGGCCTTCGCGCGCATCGTGGGTGGCGAAGCTGACCTGGCAGTGCGACAGCATCTCCGCCACCCGCCGCGCGGCCTCGATCTTCCGCGGATCGTAGTCCAGCCCGTGGATTGGAAAGTGGAGGCCTTTCTCCCGCAGGTAGAAGGCCAGCAGGCCCATGCCACACCCCAAGTCGAGCAGAGGCATCTCCGCACTCCGGAGTTCGTCGAAAACCGCGCCATAGAGCGGGTCGGTCTTCACCTTCGAGGACACGTACGTGCGTGCCCAGATTCCCGGATAGGGGGCGGAGAGCTTTTTGGCGAGTTGGGCGGTCACAGGGCGGGCGGGCTATAGGAAAGAAGCGGATTCTCCCCGCGCAAGGCAAGCCACGGCAGCCGGGCGACGAAGCCCAAAAACAGCCGCGTGTGCATCCAGGTCAGCAAGGCGTTGTCGCGCAGGTAGCGGAATTGCGATACCCCGCCTTCCTCCTTGCTCAGATAGCGCACGGGAGTCGGCAGGTTCACGATCGGCACGCCCCGCCAGGCAAGGCGGACCGCCACTTCGGGGTCGAAGTCGAATCGCCGGGCAAAGCAGGTGCTCTCGAAAACACGCACGAGCTCCGCCGCGGGATAGAGCCGCATTCCGAAAAGCGAATCGTCGATGCCCCAACCCATCGTTTCCAAGTTCGTCCAGAAGTTTGAAATCTTCCGGCCGTTCACCCGCAACGCCGGCGCGGACTCGTCGAAAACAGGCCGGCCGAACACCGCTGCCTCCGGATGCCTGCGCGAGATGCCGAAATACCGCGGGATCAGTTCCGCCGGGTGCTGCCCGTCGGCATCCATGCACAGCACATGCGTGAACCCCTCCGCCAGCGCGGCCCGCGTACCTTGCAGCACCGCCGAGCCCTTTCCTGAATTCCGCGGCAGTCGCTCGACCCGCAACCGCTCGTTACCCAGCAGCGGAGCGAGAAGCTCGGGCGAACCGTCCGTCGATCCGTCGATCACCACCCGCACGTCCACGCCCTGTTCCAAAGCCGCCGCCACCGTTGTGGGCAGGATCGGTCCCGTATTGTAGCTGGGAATGAGAACAAGGGGTCGCGACACCGGCATGCGGGGAAAGAATGAACACCCCGAGGGCCTTGGTCCACCCGGAATCCGTATGGGGATGGCACCTATGGCTGTACCGGCAGTGCGAGACGCGCGATCGTGCCGCCGTCTTCCCGCGGCTCCAAGCTCACCCAGCCGCCGTGCAATTCGGCCACCTCCTTCACCAGCGTGAGGCCCAACCCCGTGCCCTTCCGCCCGGATGAATGGTGGCGCAGCGAATAGAACCGGTCGAAGACCCGGTCCGTGGCGTAGTCCGGAATGCCGGGACCACGGTCCGATATTTCGATGAAGGCTGTCCCGTTTTCCCGTCGCAGCGCGATGTCCACGGTGCCGCCCGGCGGGGAGAAATCGATCGCGTTCTCCAGCAGGTTCGTAACCGCGGACCGCAGGATGAACGGTTCGCCCCGCACCGGCACCGGCTCGTAGGGCAGCTCGACCTCGAAATGCACCGAGGCAAGCTCGGCAGGCGGTTGGCCCTGCTCCACCGCCCGCGCGACGATCGGGCTCAGATCGACCACCCCCGTGACATCCAGGCTGCTCCGGCCCTCCAGCGCGGAGAGCTCCAGCAGCCGGTTCATCAGGCGCTCGGCACGGACGGATTCCGAGCGGATATTTCCCAGGAAGCGTTGGCGGTCGGCCACCGGCATGTCCTCCCCGAGCAATTCCGCCGCCCCGCGGATCGCGGCGAGCGGACTCTTCATCTCGTGGGTCAGCGTCTGCACATAGCGCTCCGCATAGCGGCGGCCTTCGAGCGCCTCGCGCATCGACTCGAGCGCGCGGGCAAGAGTGTTCACCTCCTTGCCCGCCCCCAGCTTCGGCAAGGGAGGACGTTTGCCGGACTCGATCTCGCGCGCGTACTCCGTCAGCCGCCCGACCGGCAGATACTGCCAGATGAAAACCGCCGTAACGAGGAAGAGGATTCCCGCCCCGATTAACCCGGTGCCCCAGTAGATGCTGCGGCGCCGGGCATCCACGATCGGCAGCACGTCCGCCTGCGGCTTGTAAACGGTCAGTACGCCGAAGGGCTTGTCCAGCGGCCCGACCAGCGCGCCGACATGGAGCACCGAGGAATCCGGGTTGTCCTTGTCCACCCGGCTACTGCGCGCGCCGTACTGGCCGCGCAGCGTCAGCGCCACATCCCGCGAGCCGGAAAGGTTGAGTCCTTCCAACCTGCCGCTGGAATCGAAGATCACCTTGCCCCGCGAGTTCGTCAGGTAGACCCCCATCCCCACGTGATCCTTGAGGTGCCCGTGGATCAGCGCCTTGAATTTCCGGTCCTGCGCGCCCTCGAACATCTTGCGGAGGGATTCCTCGTCGAATCCTCCTTCCTCCAGATCGTGTTCGATGGAAGTCGCCAGAAGCTGCGCCACATCGACCATCGCTTCCTCCGTCGCCTGGTAGGTCTGCGGTTCCACCACCGAGAGCTGCTGCCGGAGCAGCAGGTACAAGCCCACCCCGATGATGAGAGCGATGATCAGGAGGGTGACCCGGGTGAGGCGCATGTGGGTTCAAGTTCCAAGTAATAAGTTCCAAGTTCCAAGCAAGAGCTTGGACCGCGGAACCGCTGCTAATCCCCGGTCCCTCCCGTTGGCACCTCGCGCTTGTAACTTGGAACTTTTCTCACGGGACGAAGAGATAGCCGAGGCCGCGGCGGGTTTGGATATGATCCTCCGCCCCGGGTTTGACGACCCGGAGTTTGGCGCGGATCGACTTGATGTGGGCATCGATCGTACGGTCGGTGACGGCACCGGGATCGGCCCAGGCATGGTCGAGGAGTTGGTCGCGGGTCAGCACGCGGCGGGGGTTTTTGAGAAAGACCAGAAGCAGCTTGTACTCGTGCGCCGTGAGATCAAGCTCCGTGCCGTGGCAGTGGATCCGCATCGCCGAGGGATCGTGGTGCAGCGGGCCGGCGGTCTCTCCCGCCGGGGCCGCCGTGCCGTTCGCGGGCGCGGTCGCCGGGGCGGTTGTGCTGGCGCGGCGGAGGATGGCGCGGATGCGGGCGACGATCTCGCGCGGGCTGAAAGGCTTCGTCACGTAATCGTCCCCGCCCAGCTCCAGCCCCAGGATGCGGTCCACCTCGCCATTCCGCGCGGTCAGGAAGAGGATCGGCACGCTCGAGGTCTCGCGCAGCTTGCGGCACACGTCCAGACCGGTCATGTCCGGCAGGCCGATGTCCAGGATCGCGAAGTCGAAGGGCTTCGCCGCGAAGGCATCAAGCGCCTCCTGTCCCGTCAAGGCATGGTGGACCTCGAAACATTCGGTCTTCAGGGCATAGACGAGGGTGTCGGCAATGGCGGGTTCGTCTTCGACGAGCAGGACGTTCATGGCAGGATGATAGCGGAAAAGTGCGGTCGGGAAACGACGTTAGAAGGGCACGAAGGCGGGTCGCGACAGGACCTTGGGTATCCGGCTGGCGAGAAGAATCCAAGCCGCGAGCACGGTGATCGCCACCGGAGCCGCTTCCCGGCAGCCACCCGGCCCGGCGGCAAAGGCAATCCATGCGGTCGAACTCAGGGTCCAGATCAGGCTGCTTGGCACGGCCACAGTGCACCCCGTCCGCATGCAGGGAGAGTGAAGGTTACGTGAAATCGCCACGTTCGCCCGCTAGCCGGTGCGGAGCAGGAGAGGGAGCGCTACCGCTCGAATCCTTCAGATCCACGCCGCTGAAGCCCAGACGCCGCGATTCCTCAAGCAACCACCGGATTCGCAGGGCGGCCGCCTCCGGCACGAGACCGGCGGCCCGGATGTTCGAGACGCAGTTCCGGTCGGCATCCGTGTTTCCCGGCTTTGGCGAGTGCACCAGATAAGCCCCCAGACTGTCGGGTGAGCCGAGCCCGGGCCGCTCGCCTAGGAGCATCAAGGCGGCGCGGGCTCCGAGCAGCCCGCCGATCTCGTCCTGCAGGGCCACCCGGGCGAAGGGGGCGATCACGAGCGGGGCCAAGGCCCATTCCCGCAGCAACGGCAAGAGGGTGGCGAGCAGCGCCGGTCCTTGCCGATGGGCGGCTTCGGCCGAGAGCCCGTCCGAAACGATCAGCACGAGGTCAAATCCCTCCGCACGGCGATATCCGGCCAGCCGCTCCTCCGCCTCCGGGGAAAGCCGCCGTCCCAGATCGGGCCGCTGCAGATAGCTGGCGCGGTCGGGAGCCCGCGAGGGGGCGAGCACCAGCGGCAGCCCGAGCGGATCGAGGTCCACCGCAAGTGCCGCGGGGTCGAATGCCCGGTGCACGGCATCCCGGGCCCGGGCGTGATCAAACCGGAAATCGAGCAGGGCCCCATGGGGCAGGGAGCCGCCGCAGCGCCCGAGTGCCACGCGGGCCTCGGTCCACCGGCGGAGGGAACTACCGAGTTCCTCGCTCATGGCGCAGTGGCATGCAGACCGAGCACGCGCGGAGCATCCGCGAGGGCGGGGGAGTGGTCGCGGAGCTTGCCTTGCTTGTCCGCGATGCCGGCCGTTTCCAACCACGCCTCGAATTCGGGGGCGGGCCGCTTCTTCAAGACCTGCCGGAGATAGTGGGCGTCGTGGAAGGAGGTCGATTGGTAGCCGAGCATGATGTCGTCCGCGCCCGGTACGCCCATGAGGTAGTTGCAACCGGCTACCCCCAGCAGCGTCAGCAGCGTGTCCATGTCGTCCTGATCCGCTTCGGCATGATTCGTATAGCAGACGTCGCACCCCATCGGCAGCCCCAGCAGCTTGCCGCAGAAGTGATCTTCCAATCCCGCGCGGATGATCTGCTTCCCGTCGTAAAGATATTCCGGGCCGATGAAACCGACAACGGTGTTCACCAGTAGCGGCGAGAACTCCCGCGCCACCGCATAGGCGCGTGCTTCCATCGTCTGTTGGTCGATGCCGTGGTGGGCGTTTGCCGAGAGTGCGCTGCCTTGGCCGGTTTCGAAGTACATCACGTTTTGGCCCACCGGTCCGCGTTTCAACGAGAGTGCCGCGTCCCGGGCCTCCCGCAGCAGCGCGAGATCGATGCCGAAACTCTTGTTCGCCGCCTGTGACCCCGCGATGGACTGGAACACCAGATCGACCGGCGCGCCCTCCACGATGGCCCGCAACTGGGTCGTCACATGCGCCAGCACGCAGGATTGCGTGGGGATGTCGTAGCGCGCGATCAGGTCGTCCATCAGGTGCAGCAGGGCACAGGCGGTCGGGACCTGGTCCGTCGCCGGATTGATCCCGATCACCGCGTCCCCGCAGCCCATCAGCAAGCCGTCCAACATCGAGGCGGCGATTCCCCGCAGGTCGTCGGTCGGATGATTCGGTTGCAAACGCACCGAGAGCCGGCCGGGCAAACCGATGGTATTGCGGAACCGGGTCACGACCTCGCATTTTGAAGCGACCAGGATCAGATCCTGATTTGCCATGATCTTGCTCACCGCGGCGACCATCTCCGGCGTGAGTCCGGGAGCTGCCGCCGTCAGGACCTCCGCGGTCGTTTCATAGGAGAGAAGCCAATCGCGGAACTCACCCACCGACATGCCCGCCACGGGTGCGAAGGCCGCGGTATCATGGCGATCGTGGATCAAGCGCGTCACCTCGTCTTCCTCGTAGGGGATCAAGGGATCTTCCAGAAAGTGGGCCAGCGGCAGATCCGCCAGCAGATACTGCGCTGCCACCCTCTCCTCCGCCGATTCCGCCGCGATTCGCGCAAGGACATCTCCCGAGCGTTGCGGAGTTGCCTTTGCCATCAGCGTCCGCAGATCGGCGAAGCCATGCGTCCGTCCGGAAAAAGTGATGCTCCAAGGCATGACCACTCTTAGCAGCGCCCGGGCCGAAGGTGGAGCAAGAAGTCACTCCCCTGGGATCGCGAGGCGCCTGCCTCGCTTGGAGGGTTGGCAGGTCGCCTCGGACCGAGAAAGCAGAAGCACTATCGCCTCGCGGTCCCGGGCTACGTAAAACTCCACGCATCCATATCGAACACCACTGTCACATCCTCCGGCAGCGTGGTCTTCTGCAACACCTGCTGCACATGCCGCGTCAGCGGCCGCGCCTTCGCGCTACGCAGCATCAACTGGAACCGGAACTGCCCGTGTGACCTCACCAAGGGACTCGGCATCGGCTCCCCCAAGCTGATCCCCGGCGGGCAATCCTCGCTCAAGCGGCGGTGCAGCGTTTGCAAGGTGAACTCCGCCCGCCGCTCGTGTGTCGAACGGCTCGTCAGCATCGCGCAGTGCGCGAAGGGCGGGAACTCGAACTGCCTCCGGAACTCCAGTTCCTGCTCCGCGAAGCCGTCGAAGTCATGGTGCCGCGCGAACTGGATCGAGGGGGAATGCGGCGTGAAGGTCTGCACGATCACCTCGCCCTCCAATTCGCCCCGCCCAGCCCGTCCCGCCACCTGCGTCATGAGTTGGAACGTCCGCTCCCCCGAACGGAAATCCGGGACGTGCAAACCGATGTCCGCGTTGAGAATCCCAACCAGAGTCACGTTCGGGAAATGCAATCCCTTCGCGATCATCTGCGTGCCTACCAGCACGTCGATCTTCCGCGCTTGGAACGCATTGAGCAAATCGCGCAGCGCGTTCTTCTTGCGCATCGCGTCGGCATCGATGCGCGCGATCCTCGCGGAGGGCAGCACCTTTGCCAGCACCTCCTCAACCTTCTGCGTGCCGAAACCCTGCAAGGCGATCGCCGGGTCGCGGCACTCAGGACACTTCTTCGGCACCACCGCCTGATGTCCGCAGATGTGGCACATCAGCCGCTCGTCCTCGCGGTGGTAGGTCAGCGAGACCGAGCAATGCGGGCACATGCAGACGTGGCCGCAGGACGGGCATTGCAGCGAACGCGCGAAGCCGCGGCGGTTCAGGAACAGGATCGATTGCTCGTTCTTCGCGATCCGTTGTTCGAGCGCCACCCTCAGGCGGTCCGAGAGGATCGCCATGCCGCCCTTGTGCTTCTTCGATTCCAGACGCATGTCGAGCACCCGGATCAGCGGCAGCGACTGCCCGTCGGCCCGCTTCATCAAGCGCACCATCCGATACTTTCCCTCCAGCGTGTTCTGATAGGACTCCAGTGAGGGCGTCGCGGAGCCGAGCACGATCGTGCAGCCTTCCAGCGAGGCCCGCAGGACTGCCACGTCCCGGCCGTGGTAACGCGGGATCTGGTCCTGCTTGTAGGAATTCTCGTGCTCCTCATCCACCAGGATCAATCCCAGATCCGGCAGCGGCGCGAAGACCGCGGAGCGCGCGCCGATAACGATCCGCGCCTTGCCCTTGCGGATGCGGTGCCACTCGTCGAAGCGCTCGCCCTGCGAGAGATTCGAGTGCAGCACGGCTACCTGCTCCTGGATGTCGGCGAAGCGCGAACGGAAGCGCCGCACCGTCTGCGGCGTCAGCGAAATCTCCGGCACCAACACCAGCACCGTCTTGCCCAGATCGAGCGTGCGTCTCGCCGCCTGCAGATAGACCTCGGTCTTCCCGGAACCTGTCACGCCGTGAAGCAGGATCGGCGGTCGCGGCGCGGCATCGGGGGATTGCAGCGATTCGAGCACCACCTCCAGCGCCACGGCCTGTTCCTCGTTCAGCAGGAGAGGGGCGTCAGGCAGGATTTCCTCGATGCCGTCGGCCTCGGGGTCGCGGCGCACTTCCTCTTCGAGGATGCGTACGAGTTCCTGCTTCGCGAGCGACTTTACCGAGGCGGAAGCGCCTTCGCCCAGATCCGCCAGCGTGATCTTCCGCTCAGGCGCGTGGGCCAGCAGCGCCAGGATCGCCGCCTGCTTCGGGGCGCGCTTCGTGATCTTCGCCAGCACTTCCGGCGCAGGATCTTTTTCCAGCACGACCGTCTTCCGTACCTTCGCCGAGTTGTCCTCGGTGCGGACCGCTTCCGGGAGCAGCGCGCGGATCACGCTTTCGATACTGCATCCATAGTAGTCGGCGATCCAGCGGCCCGCTTCGAGCAGCTTGGGCGTGATCAGCGGATCGGGATCGCTGAGCGAATGCAGCGGCCGGAGCGCGAAACCGAGGTCGCCCGGCGTCTCCACCAGGTCCAGCACCGTGCCCTGCGAGGTCTTGTTCCTCAGCGGCACGCGCACGCGGCAACCCGCCACGACCGGCAGGCCGTCGGGAATGGCATAGTCGAAGACGAGCTCGGAAGGGCCGTCGATCAGGACGCGCGCGGCGGGCATCTGCGGAAAGGCTTCACCAAGCAACCCCCGGCGTCGATCCGCGATCTCGGGTCTTTTCGCGAATCCCCTCCGCCCTGCCGGACCTATCTTGCTTGAGACCGGATTTCCGCTAGCCTCCCTTCATGATGCGCTGGCTTCCCCTGTTTTTCTTCACCTTCCCCGCCTGCAGCGGCGACAAGCAAACCGCCTACAACCCCATGGAGGGCGACATCCTTTTCCAATCCCTGCCGAACGAGCCGGGCATGGACCTCGTCGATGCCATCGAAGGCGCTACCGAATCCCCCTATTCCCACTGCGGAATGGTCACTCGCGACGGCGACGAGTGGATCGTCCTCGAAGCCATCGGCCCGGTGAAGGAAACCCCGCTTCAGGACTACATCCAGCGCGGTCGCGGGCACAAGTTCTGGGCCTACCGTTTCGACGAGGACAAACGCAAGCACATCCCCGTTGCTTTGAACGCCATGCGCGAGGACCTCGGCAAGGAATACGACCCGCGCTACCGTTTCGACTCCGAGAACATCTACTGCTCCGAGCTGATCTTCCGCGGCTGGAAGACCGCCACCGGGGAGGATCTCGGCAAGGTCGTGAAACTCGGCGACCTCAAGTGGGAACGCTACAAGCCCGTGATCGAGGCGATCGAAGGGCAGGGGAACCTCCCCCTCGACCGCGAGATGATCACCCCCCGCGACATGGCCAGGGCGAAAGGCCTCAAGCAAATCTATCCCGACGACTGAGTCTTCCCTTGGGGTGCCTCACGCATCCCCGTCCCACATCTTCCGGAAGCCGTTCTTCTCGTGCGTGGCCTGCCTCACCAGCCCGCTCGCGGAGACGGCACCGGGGGTCGTGACGTCGAACCCGCACTGGCCCAGCGCCTGTGCCGTCCACACGTTGCAGATCCGCGGGAAATAGTAGGAGTAGTTCTCCGGGCACTGGATCAAGCGTCCGTTGCCCCAACTCGAGGCGGCGATCGTGACCGGCTTGCCGTCCGGCCCCTTGTCCGCGCACGCGTTCAGGAATGCCGCGAGCGCCCGGCCTTGCGAGCGCTCGACCTTCGCGACATAGCCCGTCTGGTGATGGCAGACATCCGCAACCTTCCAATCGATCGGGATGATCTCCATCACGGAATCCGATGGCGTGCAGAGCGCGCGGAGGACCTGGACCGGCGACAGCCAGCGCTTCTGCGTGTAAGCCGTCTTCTCACCCCAACTCATCGTCACCCAGCGCGGGCTCCCGATTTCCGGGGGCATGTTGTAGCCGGATTCCGCCAGCCACTTCCCGTCGAAGACCAGCGCCGTGTGCAGGTTGTCGGAGAGCAGGTAGATCTCCACTCCGTCGTCCGCCTTGACCGGCACGGTTCGCGTCTGGACGCGGGTCGATAGCTCCGCCGGCTCCGGCAGGTGCATCGTGCAGGAGGCCAGCAGTGCCACCGGCAGCAGGAGAAGCGAGCGAAGCGGGAACATGGCGGAAAACGGGAGGCACCCGTCGGCAGCCTCTCTCAGGGCGTGCCGAAGGAGCAGATGTATTCGCAGGGCGAATCCGTCACGCGGATCGTGAACCCGCTGTTGCCCGCCACGTCGAAGGCGGAACCCGCGGCCACCGCGAGCGTTTCGGTGCTGCCGTCGAGCACCACTTCACAGGCACCGGCGGTGATTTCCATCACCTCCGGATCGCCCGTGCCGAAATGGTATTCGCCGGGGAAGATGACCCCGAGGGATTTCTTGCGGCCATCGGCCAGGACGAGGCTGTGGGACACGACCTTGCCGTCGAAATAGACGTTGGCTTTGGTCGATACGGAAACGTTGTCGAAGGAGGCGGGCATCTTAATGAATATCGAGAAGTTCGACGTCGAAGACAAGCATGCCGGCCGGCGCGCCGGGGGGAGGGTTCTCACCATACGCGAGTTTCGCCGGAATCCAAAAGCGGCGCTTCTCGCCGCCGACCATGAGCTGCAGGCCCTCGGTCCAGCCGGCAATGACGCGGTTGAGCGGGAATACCACGGGCTCGTCGCGGATGATCGAGCTGTCGAAAAGTTCGCCGTCCGTCGTCCAGCCGGAGTAATGCACTTCCACCTGGTCCGTGGCTTTCGGGTGGCGGCTGCCATTCCCGGCGGAAAGGACCTTCGAGGCCAGCCCGCTCGCCGTGCGCTCGGCATCGGCCGGCGGAGCCGCCACGTCCTCGGGCACCGGCGGCGGCTCGGGTGCCTTCTTGATGTCGAAAAGCTCGACGTCGAAAACCAGCATGCCCTTCGGCGCGCCGCCGCGCGGATTCTCCCCGTAGGCGAGGTTCGCGGGAATCCAGAAGCGCCGCTTCTCGCCGGTCACCATGAGCTGCAAACCCTCGGTCCAGCCTGCGATCACCTGGTTCAGCGCGAAGGAGATCGTCTTGCCGCGATCCACCGAGCTGTCGAACTGGCGGCCGTCCGTGGTCCAGCCGGAGTAGTGCACCGTCACGGTGTCCGCCGCGCCCGGTTTGTCGGAACCGGTCCCCGCCTGGAGGACCTTGGAAGCCAGGCCCGTCGGACTGGCAATGGCATCGGCGGGCGGGGCTTTGACGTCGTCGGGAGCGGCAGGCATGGCGGAAGGAGCCTTGGCCCGTGATCGCCTGACTGTCAATCCGCTGAATCTCCGGCTTGTTCCTTCGTGCTTTCTGCAAGCCGCCGGTCGATGAGGAAGGGCCCGAAGGGAACCAGCGAGGCGATGAAGGCCATGCCACACATCTTTCCGCTCAGTGCGCGGCTTCCCCATGCTTGGAACAGCGCCAGCAGGAAAAGCATGACCAGTCCGCCGTGGATCATTCCGACCACCCGGACGCCCATCGAGCCCAGCTCCTGCATCTCCAATCCCTCCAAGCGCTTCAGCGGCACGAAGATGAGCAGGATGAGGAAGGACACGGCTTCCACCATGCCCACCGCGCGGACGCGGCCGACCGGATCGCGGAGATCGGGAATAGTCATGACGTGGGGAGGGGAGCATGCCGGTGCCACTTGTCAATATTGCCTGCCGCCACGGATTACCTGAGACTCCTTCCATGCCCCGTTTGATCCTCTCTCCCTCCGTCATCAAGGCCGCCGGCCAGCCGCCCAAGAAAATCGAGGAATTCATCGGCCGTGTGAATTCCGGTGACAGCGCCCTCAGCATCGCCCGCATGACCAGCCCCGCCGGCTGGGTGGAGCCCGGCCAGACCCCGGAGTTCGACGAATACACGGTGGTCCTTCGGGGTTGTCTTCACGTGGAGTATTCCGATGGCGTGATCGAAGTCCGGGCAGGCCAGGCGCTGTTCACCCGGGGTGGGGAATGGGTGCGCTACAGCACTCCGGAGGAGGGCGGTGCCGAATACATCGCCGTGTGCCTGCCCGCGTTCTCGCCGGGTACCGTGCATCGCGATCCTTGAAGCGGCCGGTCGCCTCTCCGGGGCTTCTGACGGGTGAACGCCTTTTCCCATCGCCATCGCGCGGGCGAATCCGCTAGGTTCACCGGCGGATGACACCCCGCGTCAAGCAAACGGCCTCGATCACCATCGGAGAATTTTTCGAGCGCCACGCCGGTGCCTTGTCGATGACGCTGCTCGGGGAAAAACACGGCTTCGAGCGCCCCATCAGCGAGCCTGCGCCGAACCGCCCCGGCCTCGCCCTTGCCGGATTCTTCAGCTACTTCGCCAAGAAGCGCATCCAGGTTCTGGGGAACTCCGAAATTTCCTACCTCAAGAAGCTCACCCCGCAGATGAGCAGCGAGCGCTTCCGGCGCATGTGCGAGCGGGACATCCCCGGCATCGTCGTCTCCCGCGGCGCGACCTTGGGGAAAGAACACATGGACATCGCGGCCGAACATCGCATCCCGGTCTTCGGCACCACGCTGGTGACCATGAAGTTCCTCAACGCCGCCACCCTGCGGCTCGAAAACGAATTTGCCCCGAACGTCACTCTCCACGGCTGCATGGTGGACCTCCGCGGCATCGGCGTGCTGATCATCGGCAAGAGCGGTGCCGGCAAGAGCGAGACCGCCATCGGCCTGATCGAGCGGGGCGGTGCCCTCGTGGCGGACGACATGGTCCGCATCAAGCTGGCCAACGGTGAACTCACCGCCTCCGCACCCGCCCTTTCCCGTGGCTACCTCGAAATCCGGGGCATCGGCATCGTGAACGTCGCCAACCTTTACGGCCTCGCCTCAATCCGTCCGGAGAAGCGCCTCGACCTCGTGGTCACCCTCATCGCCTACGCCGACCAGAACGAGATCGACCGCCTCGGCCTCCAGCCGAAGTCCTACGAAATCCTGGGACAGCAGGTTCCGCACGTCGAAGTCCCCGTCGCCCCCGGCCGCGATACCGCCCGCATGGTCGCCATCGCCGCCCTTGACCAGCAGCTCCGCCGCCTCGGTTACAACATGGCCGACGAATTCAACCAGCGGCTCCTCCGCCACATGGCAGGGGAAGTCTGAGGGAAAATGACGAATGAGGAATTTCGGAATGACGAATTGAATCCACGGAATTTCCCGAACACTTCATTCGGCATTCGGGAATTCGGAATTCGTCATTCTCCCGAAGGGAGCGTCATTCCTCCTCGAATTTCCGGCCGATCAGATCTGCCAGCGCCTCCAGCGCCGCATCGGCATCGGAGCCTTCCGCTGCCACGCTGATGACGGAGCCGTGACCGGCGGCCAGCATCATGAGGCCCATGATGCTCTTGCCGTCCACTTCCTCGCCGTCCTTCTCCACCCGGACCTCCGAGGAAAACCGGCTCGCCGTCTTCACGAATTGGGCGGCGGGACGGGCATGGATGCCGAGTTTGTTCTGAATGGTAAATTCGCGTTGCGCCATCGGCATGGTTTGTCGGGACGGGCCGGAGCGTAGGAGCATGTTCCCCCCTCTTCCAAGGGATTTTTTCAAGGCCGGAGAATGGGCCTCCGCCGGACGCTCCGATTTTTGTTCTTTGAAGCCGTGACGCTCCCCCGCAGCATGCGGGCAGGGATGTCCAACGCCGCGCCTCAGGAAACCGTGCTCCAAGGGACTCCGGTCTCGCCCGGGATCGGCATCGCCCCGGTGCATGTCGTCGCCCGCGGCTTTTCCGCCCCGGAGGTCTACCACATCGCGGAAAGCGAGATTCCCGCCGAGCAAGAGCGTTTTCGGGCCGCCCTGGAGGAAACCAAGCTCCAGCTCGACGAACTCCAACAGAAAATCAAATCCCTCTCCGGGGAAGAGGAGAGCCGCATTTTCGAGGCTCACCTCATGGTTTTGGAGGACCGCGCCATGCTCGATCGCGTGGCCGAGGCCATTGCCTCCCGCCGCCAGAATGCGGAATTCGCGTTCTACGCCGTGATGCAACATTTCCTGGAGGCCATGCGCCGGGTGCCGGATCCCTACCTGCGCGAGCGCACCGCGGATCTGGAGGACGTCTGCCAGCGGGTCCTGCGGAATTTCCGCGCCGAGGAAGCTCCCCGCCACGCCGCCCCGGAAGAACAGCACATCCTTGTCGCCTACGACCTCACCCCTTCGGACACCGCCGCCCTCAACCGCCGCCATGTCCTCGGCTTCGCCACCGAGCTCGGAAGCGTGAACTCGCACGCCGGGATTCTCGCTCGCTCGCTCGGCCTGCCCGCCATCGTCGGGATCGAGGATGCGGTCCTCGACATCCGTACCCTCACCCCGGCCATCCTTGATGGCTACTCGGGCCGCCTCATCCTCAATCCTGCCGAAGAAACCCTGCGCCGTTACCGCGAGCTGCAGGAGCGGAAGGAAAAAGTCCGCCAGGATCTGGAGGCCCAGCGCGACGCCGCCACCTCCACCACGGACGGCCGGACCATCACTCTCTCCGCGAACATCGAGTTCCTCGACGAACTCGCCCTTGTCCGCAACAGCGGAGCGAAGGGCGTGGGGCTCTACCGCACGGAGTTCCTGCTGCTCGATGGCGAGGACATGCCCGACGAGCACGAGCAGGCGGAGGCCTACAAGAAGCTCGCCACCGCGCTCGCCCCGCACCCGGTGATCATCCGCACCCTGGATGCCGGCGGCGACAAGCTCCCGGTCGAACCGCTCACCGAACCGGAGCCGAACCCCTTCCTCGGCT
>CBFGPU010000005.1:0-14718 GCA_965650715.1 uncultured Haloferula sp.
AGCGGGTTGCCGACCGTGGCGGTGCGCCAGAGCGGCAACGTGATCTTCCGGAATATCGGCAAGACCCTCGGCCGCCCCATCGCCGCCCCCAGCGCGAACCGCTTCGGCCGGATTTCCCCGACTTCCGCCAGCGCCGTGATGAAGGAACTCGAAGGCCGGATCCCCTTGGTCATCGATGGCGGCGCCTGCCGCGAAGGGCTGGAAAGCACCATCATCACCATCGAGAAGCGCGGCGGCGACCAGAAGCCCCTGATCCGGGTGCTGCGCGCGGGTCCGGTCACGAAGGAAGAGCTGCAGAAATTCGGCAAGGTCGTGATCGAAAAGAAGATCACCGACCGGCCGGACGCCCCCGGGCAGTTGGAGAGCCACTACGCGCCCCGGACGCCGCTGCTGATGTTCGGCAAGCCGGAGGATTTCCATCCCGAGCCGGACAAGAAATACGGACTCTTGAGCTACCGCGGCGACCCGAAGGCCGGCTACCTCGACCTCCACGAGTGGGAAACCGTCGAAGAACTCAGCCCTGGCAGCGGGAAGCTGATGGAAGCCGCCGTCCGGCTTTTCCACGTGATGCGCGTCCTCGACGAACGCGGCCTGGACGCCATCGTCGCCGAGCCGGTCAGCGAAACCGGCCTCGGCGTCGCCATCATGGACCGCCTCCGCCGCGCCTCCGCCCCGCGTTAATGCCGCCCGCTAGGTGCGCTGGCACCGCCTCTTCGACTATCCCGAAGGGATTGCGCCCCAAAGCCCGGGGTTGCGAGGGAACCGAGCTACCCCGGGTGGTGCCGTCAAGTTCACCTACCTCGCAGAGGTTGCGGCCGTGGACGTCTCCGCATCCCGGATATTGCGTAGGTCCGCTCTCTCCCGACGTGATTCTCTCCCGCGATGAACTCGTCGCCTGCAAGGCCTTCCCAAACCACCCCCGCCCTTGCGCATGTTAGAATCGCGCCTATTTTCGGCTTCGTTCCATGCGCCGGAAAAGAGTCCTCCTCCAAGCCGCCGTCGCCCTCCTCCTGCTTTGGGGCGCGGTCACAGCGGTACGCGCCTTCGCGGCTTCCAAGCAAGTCACGGCGTCCAAGGTCACCGCGGCGGTGAATGAAGCCGCCTTCGAGGACTGGTCCGCCCAAACCTCGCCCCCCGATGCCGCCAAGGCCAAGCAACGCGACGGGAAGCTCCGCGGGATCGCCGGCCTCGTGAACCGCCTCGACTTCGCCGAGCGCGAGAAAAACCGCGAGGACCGCGCCACCGAGCGCCTCTTCCGCCGCTTGAGCCCCTCCGAGAAGAAGCTCTTCATCGACCTTACCGTCCGCGAGTCGATGGGAAAATTCATGGAGGCGATCGATCAGCTTCCGCCGGAAAAGCGGAAGGAATTCGTCGAGCGGGGCCTCCGCGAGATCGAAAGCGGCAAGACCGGCGAGGACATGGCTCGCGCCCAAGAGCTCGGACAAGAGTTGCTCGAAACCATCACCTCGGAAGGCATGCGAGCCTACTTCGAAAAAGCCAGCGCCGACACCAAGCTCGACCTCGCGCCGCTGATGGAATCGATGAACGAAGTCATGCAAGGCCTGCGCGGTCAGGAATTCGGACCGGGATCGCGATGAAACCGAATGGCTTCACCCTCACGGAATTGCTGGTGGTGCTGCTGATCGTGGCGGCACTGGCCGCCATCGCCTTCCCCATCGGCCGCTCCATCCTCGCCCGCTCCCGCAGCGCCGCCTGCTTGTCGAATCTCCGCCAGATCGGCGTGGCGCTGGAGAGCTACCTGCAGGACAACGCCCAAACCATGCCCGCCATCGCCGCCGGACGGAAGTCGAAGGCCGGGGACATGCCCGTCCTCGAAACGGAACTCGCGAGCTACTTGCCGAATCCCGAAGTCTTCCACTGCCCCGCAGATCACGAGGTCTTCGAGAAGTCCGGATGCAGCTACCTCTGGAACAGCACGCAGAGCGGCCGCAACCGTCGCAACCTGGAGTTCTTCGGAAAGACCGGCATCGACCAACGTATCCCCTTGGTCACCGACAAGGAGGCATGGCACCCGGGCGAGAGTGGCGTGAACTTCCTCTACGCGGACCTTTCCGCCTCCAGCAAAGTCCAATTCGGCGTCAACCGTTAGACCCATGCTCCGCGTCTCCGGCCTCCACAAATCCTTCGGCGGCAGGCCCGCCCTTCAGGACGTTTCCTTCCAGGTCGAGCGTGGCGAGATCCACGGCCTCCTCGGCCACAACGGCGCAGGCAAGAGCACCACGCTTGGCATCATCCTCGGCATGGTCGAGCCGGATCAGGGCGAGGCGTGGATCGGCGGCATTTCGGTGCAGAACGATCACTCCGCCGCCCTCCGGCAAGTGGGGGCGATCTTCGAAAGCCCGGCTTTCTACGAGTATCTCAGCGGCTGGGATAATTTGAAGATCCTCGCGGGCTACTCCGGACGCTTCAATGCCACGACGGCAAGGGACGTGGTCGAAAGGGTCGGCCTCTCCGACCGCATCCGGCACAAGGTCGGCTCGTATTCGCACGGCATGCGGCAACGGTTGGCACTCGCACAGGCGCTGATTCCCGAGCCGAAAATCCTCCTCCTCGACGAGCCGACCGACGGCTTGGACCCCGAGGGCATCAAGTGGTTCCGGGATTTCATCCTCGGCCTGCGCGACGAACGCGGGACCACCGTGCTCTTCAACTCTCACCTGCTGGCAGAGGTCGAGCAGATGTGCGACCGGGTGACGATCCTGCGGGAAGGGCGGCTCGTCCACGAAGGCTCGCTAAAATCCCTCCAGGAGGAAGCCCCGATCTACGAAGTGGACCTCGAACCGTGGGACCGTGCCGCCCGCTTCCTTGAACTGAACGGCGTCCAAATCCTCGGCCCCGGCAAGGTCGCGCTGCCGCCGGAACTGGAGCCCGCGATCATGGTGGCCGCACTGGTGGGCAGCGGCATCCGGGTATCGGCCTTCGCGCCGGTGAGGCGGTCGCTGGAAGACCTCTACCTGGAGATCACCTCGAAGCCTTCCAAGGAACAAGCGCTCCCCTTCATCCCTGCCGCATGAACTTCCTCAGCCAACTGGGAGGCGAACTCCGCAAGCTCTTCGGGCGCCGCCGCACCTACCTGGGCTACGCGGTCTTCCTCGTGATGGAGGCGATCATCCTGGCCGTCTTCAAGCTGCCGCGCAGCCAGAAGAGCATGCGCGATCTCATCGAGACCAACGGCCTCGGCTTCGACAGCTACTACAGCTCGCTGACGGTGACCTACTGGGTGATGGGATTCTCCATGTTCCTGCTCGGCTCGATCTACTTCGCCCTCGTGGCCGGGGACATCGTGGCGAAGGAATCCGAGGATGGGAACCTGCGGCTGGTGCTCGCCCGGCCCGTGTCGCGGCTCCGCATCCTGCTGCTGAAGTATGCGGCGGTTTCGATCTACACCGTCACCTTCGTGATCTTCGTGGGCGTGACCGGCTACCTGATGTCGATCGCCGCCCTGGGCTTCGACGGCGGGCTCTTCGTCTGGAACTACAAGATGAAGGTATTTTCGGCATTCGCCACCTGGCACGAGGGGATGGGACGCATTGCCATGGCCGCGCTGGGCATCGGCATCAGCATGATCACCCTGTCCTCGATCGCCTTCATGTTCTCCTGCTTCAAGATGAAGCCCGCGGCAGCGACCATCATCGCCCTCAGTATCCTCTTCGTCGATCTGGTCCTGCAGGAGTTTCCCTTCTTCAAACCCTACGAACAGTACTTCGTCACCTGGCGCATGAGCAACTGGGTCTACCTCCTGGAGAACACCATCTCCTGGCCGAAGATCGCGGGCTCCTACGCCTTCCTCCTCGGCCTGAACGCGACCCTCTTCCTGATCGGCTTCACCGCCTTCCGCCTCCGGGACTTCAAGACCTGAGATCCCATCCCTTTCCCCATCCCATTCATCCTGTCCATCCTGGTCCCAAAAACCCGCGGACCGGCCTTCCCCATCTGCGTCCATCCCGTCCATCTGCGGTTGAATCCTGGTGCCTTCGAATCTGACTCAGGGCAAAAAACAGGGGGCGATCGGGGTATCACCGGGGGTCGCCTTCCCCGGAGCTGCCGATCGCCCGCGGAGAGGGAGATCGTTCGTCAGGTTTTGTTCCCTTGGGAACGAGCGCAGGTTCGCACGGATTTTGCGGATCCAACATTCCCTGATCGCGTAGGGTCGCGAACTTCGCCGTTTCCAGCCGCGCGATCACCCGCAAGAATGATCCCGATGCGCGACGACACGCGACGCTGGATCGAAGCCGACAAGGCCCACTGCTGGCACCCCTTCACCCCTCAGGACCAATGGGTTGAAGGCGAACCCCTGGTCCTCGTCCGCGGCGAAGGCGCGTGGCTTTGGGATTCGGAGGGCCGGAAGTATCTCGATGGCAACTCCTCCATCTGGACCAACATCCACGGCCACAACCACCCGGCCCTGAACGAAGCAATCACCCGCCAGCTCCGCGAGGTGGCCCACACCTCCTACCTCGGCTTCGCAAACCCGCGCGCCAGCGAACTCGCCGAACGGCTTTGCTCGTTCTTCCCCACGGGCACTCTCGAACGCGTCTTCTTCTCCGACGACGGCTCCACCGCGATCGAATGTGCCATGAAGATGGCGATCCAGTTTCGCCAGCAGACCGATGAGCCGGAGCGCACCGGCTTCATCGCCTTCGAGCAGGCCTACCACGGCGACACCATGGGCGCCGCCTCGCTCGGCGGGGTCTCGCGTTTCCATGATCGCTTCCGCAAGCACGGCACACCGGTCACCTTCGTCAGCGGCATGGAAGCGCTGCGGAACCTTCCCGGCGATGCCGTCCGCCAGGCCTGCGCCGTCGTCATCGAGCCCCTGATCCAAGGCGTGAATGAAATGCGCCCGTGGCCCGCCGGCATGCTCCGCGAACTCCGCGCTTGGTGCGATGCCCACGAGGTCCACCTGATCCTCGATGAAGTCATGACCGGCTTCGGCCGCACCGGAAAAATGTTCGCCTGCCAGCATGAGGACGTCACCCCCGACTTCCTCTGCCTCGCCAAAGGTCTCACCGGCGGTTACATGCCCATGGCCGCCACCCTCACCACCGCCGCCGTTTACGAAGCCTTCCTCGGCCCGCCGGAGAACGCCTTCTACTACGGACATAGTTACACCGCGAATCCCCTTGGCTGCGCCGTCACCCTCGCCAGCCTCGACCTTTTCGAAGCGGAGACGACCCTCGAGGCCCTGCAGCCCAAGATCCGCCTCCTCGCGCAACTCCTCGCAAACCTCGACAGCCCCCTCGTCAAGGAAGTCCGCCAATGCGGCTTCATCGCGGGCATCGAACTGCAGCACGGCCATGGAACAAGCGCCTGCCTCGCCATGCGCGAGCACGGCCTCCTCACCCGCCCCATCCGTGATACGGTGGTATTGATGCTTCCCCCGTGCGCGACGGAGAGGGATATCGGGATGGCAGTGGCAGCTCTTGGAAGAAGCCTGGAATGATCCGCCCCATTCAAGGAGCGCCGGCGTCCCGCCGGTGAGATCCAACAAACAGCCTCAGCACGGGGTATAGTTCAGAATCCATCATCTTTCCCGCTCACTGCCCACCCGGCACCTGCCTCACCTGCCTTTACTGAAAACCAGCAAACTCGTCCCCCTCACATCTCCCCGAACAAATCCATCTGCGGCGGATTCGGCTCGGGCATCGTCGGCTGCCGCGTGTTCTTCGCCTTCGGCCCCTGCTTCTTCGCATCCGGCTTCGTCGAGTGAAGCTCCAGATGCGAGAGGATCGCCTTCGCCCTTTCGATGATCGGCTTCGGCAAACCCGCAAGCCGCGCCACCTGGATGCCGTAACTCTTGTCCGCCGCACCCGGCAGGATCTTGCGCAGGAAGATGATCTCGTCGTTCCACTCGCGCACCGCCACGTTGAAATTCGCCACCGCCGCCCGCGTGTTCGCCAGATCGGTTAGCTCGTGGTAGTGCGTCGCGAAGAGCGTCCGGCACCCCGTCACGTCGTGCAGGTGCTCCGCCACCGCCCACGCAATGGAAAGCCCGTCGAAGGTCGCGGTGCCGCGCCCGATCTCATCCAGGATCACCAGCGACTTGTCCGTCGCGTGGTTCAGGATCAGCGCCGTCTCGTTCATCTCGACCATGAAGGTCGATTGCCCGCGCGACAAATCATCGGAAGCACCTACCCGGCAAAAGATCCGGTCCACCATCCCCACCACCGCGCTTTCCGCCGGGACGAAGGCCCCGATCTGCGCCATCAGCGTGACCAGGGCGACCTGCCGGATGTAGGTCGATTTGCCCGCCATATTCGGCCCGGTGAGGATCTGCAACAGCGAGTCCGCCGGATCGAAAGTCGTATCGTTCGGCACGAATTTTTCCTCCACCAGCGTCTGCTCCAGCACCGGATGCCGCCCGTTCACGATCGAGAGCCCGCGCGATTCCTCGAGTACCGGCCGCACATGACCGTGAAGCTGCGCGGTCTCCGCCAGGCCACACAACACGTCGATCTCCGCGATCGCCGCCGCTGTCTTCTGCAAGGCTTCCAACCGCGTGCAGACCTGCTGCCGCAATTGCAGGAAAAGCTCGTACTCCAGTTGCTTGGCACGTTCCTCCGCACCCAGCACCTTGTTCTCCATCTCCTTCAACGCCGGCGTGATGTAGCGCTCGCAGTTCGCCATCGTCTGCTTGCGCGTGTAGTCGTCCGGCACCTTCGCCAGTTTCGACGAAGTGATCTCGATGAAGTAGCCGAAGACGTTGTTGAACTTCACCTTCAGCGAATCGATCCCGGTGCGCTTCCGCTCGTCCTCCTGCAGCTTCGCGATCCACGACTTGCCGTCGCGCGAGAGCGAGCGCAGCTCATCCAGCTCCGGTGAATGACCGTCGCGGATCATCCCGCCGTCCTTGAGGTTGGCCGGCGGCTCCTCCGCCAGCGCGGCTTGGAGCAGTTCGACAAGATCCGGGAAAGTCTGCAGCGACTCCGGCGCCTTCCCAACCGGCAAGCAGGAGAGGTCGTCGATCAGCGAAGGAATATGCTCGAGCGAGATCGCCAGCGACTGCAGGTCCCGCGCATTCCCCGCCCCCTGCGACAAACGCCCGACCGTGCGCTCGATGTCGCGGATGCCCTGCAAGGACTCCCGGCATTTCGAAAGAATGAACGGCTGCTCCACCAAGGCCCCGATGAAGTCGTGCCGCGCCGAAAGCACTTCCCGGTCGCGCAGCGGATGCAGGATCCAGTCGCGCAGCAAACGCGCGCCCATCGGCGTCTTCGTCCGGTCGAGCGCACCGAGCAGTGTGTGCTTCTTCCCGGACCGCGAATCGATCAAATCCAGATTCCGCTGCGAGGCCGCATCGATCAGCACGTGCCGGGCGTTCTCCCGCACCCGCAGCGAGCGCACGTGATCGCAGGGCCGCCGGAGCTGGTGAACGAGGTAATGCAAGATCGCACCCGCCGCCGCCACCGCAGAATGGGCCTCCGCACAGCCGAAACCGTCCAGCGAATGCACCCCGAAGTGATCGCACAGCATCTGCCGCGCCGGATCCAACATAAATGCATAACCATCATATGGTTGTGACGCAGAAAGCGCCCCAAAAAGCGCGGTCTGCTCGTCCGAGATCAGCAGTTCGGAAGGTGTGAGTCGCGCCAGCTCGTCATCCAACTGCGCCTGATCCGCGAACTCCGCCACCGTGAATTCGCCCGTCGAATGATCCACACAAGCCAGCCCTCGGGCCTTTCCCAAATGGAACACCGCCGCCAAGTAGTTCGGCCGCTGGTCATCCAGCAGGTTGCTCTCCACCACCGAGCCCGCCGAAATGATCCGCGAGATCTCCCGCTCCACGATCTTCCCCGGCTTCGGCTCGCTCGTTTGCTCCGCGATCGCCACCCGCTTGCCCGCCCGCACCAGCCGCGCGATGTAGTTGTCCGCCGCGTGGTAAGGCACCCCGCACATCGGCACCGTGTTGCGCTTGGTAAGCGCCACATTGAGGATCGGCGCGGCGGTCTTCGCGTCCTCGAAGAACATCTCGTAAAAGTCCCCCAGCCGGTAGAGCAGCAGCACGTCGGCAGGCAGCGAGCGGCGCATCGATTGATACTGCGCCATCATCGGGGTGAGCGTCGGTGCGGACATCGGGCGGGAGTTTGGAAAGTGCCGGCCGGGGACGCAAGGGCCGCCGCCGAAATCCGCGCCACGCCCGCCGGTCCCTTGACAGTTCGGCACGCGCCGCGCTGTATGCGCGTGCGTATGAAGAAACTGATTTTCCCCGCCATCCTCTTCGCGGCCTCGGTCCTCGTGCCCGTGCAGGTCCGTGCCGAAGAAGACACGCCGCTCGCTAAGGAAATGGAAAAGGTCGACGACGCTTACAAGGGCTTCCGCAAGGAGAAGGACCCGGTCAAGGGTGCGGCGGCCGCACGCGAGGCCCAGGACTCCGTCCTGAAAGCGATACCGCTGGTGCCCTCGATGCTCGAAAAGATGCCCGCTGGCGAAGCCAAGGAGAAGGCGCTCGCCGCCTACCGCCTCCAGATGGGGAAGCTCTTCGTCTCGCTCTGCGAGGTCGAAGCCGCCTTCATCGCCAAGGATCTGGACAAAGTGACGACCCTCGTGGACGCCATCAAGAGCTCCAAAAAGGAAGGCCACGACCACTTCATCGAAGAGGAGGAATAAAGAACTCCGCCTCTCCATCCTGTTCTGACGAAAAAGGCCCCGTCCGCAGCTCGCGGACGGGGCCTTTTTCAAATCGTTCGGATCACTCCTCCACCGACACCGGAGTACCCACCTTCACCTTGCTGTAAACCACCGGCATCACGGCGCGGGGACCGCGAATGCAGGCGTGGGAAGCGGGCCGGCGCGAGCGCGGGATGATCCCGATGTGGTGGCCCACGCCATCCCAGGTCAGGCGCATCCAGTAGGGCATCGGCGCACCGTCGAATTTGCCGCCTTCCGGGACGTCCTTGGGGGTTTCGCCGTCGGCGAGGTTTCCCTCGGCGTCATAGACCTTGCCGTAGGAGTTCGAGGATTTTTCGACCAGCTTTTCGAGAATCTTGTAGTTCCCCGGAGGCGTGGGCCGGGAAGGAATGCCGCTGGAGACGGGATAGTCCATCACCACTTCATCACCCCTCATCAGGAAACCGCGCTGGGTCTTCAGCGAAATCACGATGCGCGAGTTCTCCGCGTTGGTCGTGGGGAGAAGCTGGTCATTCTTCCACGTCTTCATCGTCTTCGGATAATCCGGCTCCGCCTTGAAATGATCGTAGGTCCCGGGCGGGAAAGGATTCACCGGCTTGCCCGCCGAATCGATCGGCTTGCCGTCCGGACCCGTGGTCACGGACTTGTTGGCGCAGCTGGCGAGAACGAGCGCGAGGACGCTGGCGAGAATACTTAGTAGGGACGTCGGGTGATTCATCGGCTGGCTGGGGCCGGGTCTATACCCGCACTTTCGCGGGGGTGCAATCCCTTAAGATCTAACGAGGATCAAGGGCATCCGCCCGCTGGAGCAGGGCTCGGGCAGCTTCGGCATTCCGATTTGCGTCCTTCCAAAGTCCCGCCAACCGTCGCAAAGCTGCGGCAGTTTCCTTCTTTTTTTCCGCCGGAAAGGCGCGGATGGCCAGGCGCAGCCGTTCTTCCGCCGCGGGAACCTGGCCGCCTTCCACCAGCGATTCCGCAAACTCCGTGAGGAAGACCGGATCCTTCGCCGGTCCCTCACCTCCGGCCAGCGACTCGGCCTCACGGAACAAGCGGGACGCCTTCTCCCGAGTCTCGGGATCGCGACGGGTCGCCACCGCAAGCTTCGCCGCCAGCGCGGCGTCGGAGACATTGAAGAATACCGCCCTCTCCAAGAGCAAGCGGGCCTCGCGCGGTTCTCCCGCCTCGAGGAACTCGTCCGCCAACGAGGAAAATTCGGAAGGATCTCCGCCGCGGATCTTCAGCGCTTCCGCCGCATGCGGCCGGGCCGCATCGGGGCGCTCTTGTTTGCGGTAGAGTTTTGCCAGCGACTGGTGGGCAAGCGCCTGCCGAGGATCGATGGCCAGCACCTCGAGCAAGGTCTTCTCCCCTTCCCCGGTCCGCTCGGCGGCGAGCTGGAGAATGCCAAGCCGTGTCCGCAGTTCCAGCGATGCCGGATTCGCCGCGACATGGAGCGCGAGCATTTCCACCGCTTCAGGAAGCCGGGCGGTACTACGGAAATGCTCGCTGGCCATGCGAGCCAGCACCGGGTTCCGCGGCGCACCCTCGACCGCCTTCTTCAGCAGTTCGTCCATCCGCGCGCGCGCCTTCACGTCGTCTTTGGGAAAGAGCGTCCGCGCCATGTCCACGGCGGTCATCGCCTCCCTTTCCCCGGCGTCCGGCGCGGCGACCTTCTCGAAAAGCTCCAACGACTTTTCCCGCTGTCCGAGGGCCTCGTAGATCCGGAACAAGCGCATCTGGACCGCGAGGTTTTCAGGATGCTGTTGCAGGGACCTTTCCAAGGTATCGCGCGCGATCTTCGAGGCGAAATCGTCATCCGGAGAAGCGTTCCGAAGGAAATCCGCATAGGCCATCTGCGCGTCGAGGCGTTGCGGGGCCGCCTTCGCGAAATCCCGGTAGAGGGTCGATGCCCCTTCGATATCGCCGGCGGCACGAAGCGCCTGCGCGCTGCGCTCGACCAAAGGAAATGCCAGGGGATCCGCCGCCCGTGCCTTCTCGGTCGCCACGCCGGCGGCCACCTTGTCCCCGCGCTGCTCGGCCAGGATTCCGAGAGCGAAGTCCAGCTTCGGCGAAGCTCCCGCGGTCAGTAGAAGGGCGAACCAAGGCAGGATAAAGCGGCTCATTCGGTGACTCCAAGAAAGCGGAATTCCGAAGATCGGTCAAATGGGACCGCCTCGCGAAAAAGCATTTTCAAAACTTCCAGTCGCCCTTGTCCAATTCGCAGATGCAAGCGACCAGCAAGTCGATGGATGCCTGGAGGTCTTTCTTGTGAACAGTCTCGATCGTCTGATGGATGTGCCGCGTCGGCACGGAAACCGCACCGGCGATCGAGCCACCGGGGACCATGCGCTGGAGGCCGGCGGTATCGGTGCCGCCGGCTGCAAGGATCTCCGGCTGCCACTTGATCTTGTGCTTGTCCGCGGTCTTCTTCATGAAGGCGATCATGCGGTAGTCGCAGATCACCGAGCTGTCCATGATCTTGATGCCCGCGCCTTCACCGAGAGCGGTGCAGCGCTCCTGCGGCGTGGAACCGGGAACGTCGTAGGCAATGGTCGTGTCCAAGCCGAAGCCGAAGTCCGGCTTGATTTCCAGCGCGGAAACGTTCGCGCCGCGCAGGCCGACTTCCTCTTGGACGGTGAAGACCGCGTAGAAGTCGTAAGCCGGCTTCTTGCGCGATTTTTGCAAGGCGCGCAGGGTCTCGATCAAGAGGAAGACGCAGACGCGGTTGTCGAGCGACTTCACGTTCACGCACTCGCCCATCTCCAGCAGCGGGCTCCAGCGGGTGACGGCGTTGCCGACCTCGACGTACTTCGCGACCTCCTTCTTCGGCAGGCCGGTATCGATGAAGTAGTCGGTGATCTTCGCCGCCTTGTTGCGGTCTTCCGGCTGCATGATGTGGGTCGGCTTCGCGCCCATCACGCCGATAAGGTCCTTCTTGCCATGAACAATGACGCGCTGCGAGGTCAGGGCCTTCGCATCGAATCCGCCGAGCGGGTTGAAGCGGATGAAACCCTTGTCATCGACATGGGTGACGATGAAGCCGATCTCGTCCATGTGGGCGGCGGCCATCGTGCGCTTGGCGGAAGACCGCCCCTTCTTGAAGGCCACCACGTTGCCCATGTTGTCCACGCGGATCTCGTCGGCCAGGCCTTCGATTTCCTTGAGAACGAGCTCGCGGATCAATTTCTCGAATCCCGGCGCACCGGGGGCTTCACACACGCGGGAGAGCAAGGACACGTCGATGGCCATGACGCGCACGCTAGAAGTCCTCCCCCGGCGGTGGAAACCAGAAAACCACGGCTTTACCGGGTTTTTTCGCCGTCGCGCTTGCCCGCGAGTTCCGGGAAGAACGGAGTCAGATCCAAGGGATCACCCGTTTCCCGCTGAATCTCCAGCAAGCGCTGGAAAAGCGACCGGGCCGCCTCAAAACCTGCGGGAGTTCCCGCCAAATCGCGAATCTCGTCGGGATCCGCCTCCAGGTTGAAGACGCGCGCAACGCGGGCCTGTGGATAGAGGATGAGCTTCTTTCCATCCCGGCTGATCATTCGCTGGAGATCGCGGAACGCGCCGATCACGGCATCCCGCGGCGTGCCCTTCCCCTCCCACAGCGGCCGGAGATCCTGGAAACCCACGTCGGCAGAAACGGCCGCACCGGCAAGCTTGAGAACGGTGGGCATCGCATCCTGAAGATAGACCGGGGCATCGATCCGGCTGCCGGCGGACACCCCGGGCCCGGCGACGATGAAGGGAACACGGACGCTCGAATCGTAAAGGTTTTGCTTCCCCATCAACCCGTGCTCCCCGCAGGACAGCCCGTGGTCGGCGGTGAAGAAGACATAGGTGTTCTTCGCCGCCGGACTCTTGTCCAAAGCGTCGATGATGCGGCCTATCTGGGCGTCGAGGTAAGTGATGGCGGCGTAGTATTCGCGGCGATGGGTCTGCACCGCGAAGGGCGTGCGGGGGAAAGGTGCCAGGTTCTCGTCCCGCAATCCCTTGTCCGCTCCCATCGCGGCGCGGTGGGGGTAGAGGGGAAGGAAGTTCGGCGGCAGCTTCACTCGCGAAAGCGGGTAGCGATCCATGATAAGCCGGGGCGACTGGCGGGGATCGTGAGGGGCATTGAAGGCAAGGTACATGAACCAAGGACGAGGATCGGGATCACCGAGGAATGCTGAAAAGTCATCCGCCACGACCGCGCTCCAATGTTTGCCGCCTTTCCAGAGCCCCTCCTCCGCGGGATCGGATGCGCTCCATGGGTCCGGCTGACCTTCCACCGGCCGGAAATAGGCATTCTGCCGATCCGGGGCCATCCCACCCGGGCGGTAGTGCCGGATCTGGTCGAAGACCTTCCTGTGGCCGACCTCGATGTGCCACTTCCCCGAGAAGCAGGTCCGGTAGCCTCGGGCCGAAATCAGCTGGGGCCAGAGCCGTCCCTTCGCCACGAAGTCGGTTCCCAGCTTCGGCTCCGCTTCGCGCGCTTTCCATAGCGGCCGCCCGGTCATCAGCATCGTCCGGCTGGCGACACAGATCGCCCCATGCCATCCGCCGGGATTGTAAGCGTGGGTGAAGGTGGTCCCCCGTCCCGCAAGGCGATCCAGATTCGGAGTGTCGATATCCTCGCGCCCGGCGGACCGCACCGCCTTCCAGGTCATGTCATCGGCAAGGAGGAACAGGACGTTCGGCTTCTCCGCCCGCGCCGGCGCTAGCTGGAGAAGCGTGAGGAAAAGAATGAAAAAGCGCATGCGATCTCCCCATACCTTCGAAAAACCCGGCGGGCTGTCACGGCACCTCACGAAGAGGAGGATTTTCCCTACCTGTTCGGGTCGCCGAGTGAGGATGCATGACAGGATTTGCACGCAAATCGCTATCTGCGGCATTTTGAAACGCGGTTGACTCTTGGCCGCGTAAGAGCAGCCCGTTACATCCGTGCCATGCCACCCGCCCACCATCCCTTCCGTCTCGACGACCGCGTCGCCTGGGTCACCGGCTCCAGCCGCGGTCTCGGCCGGGCCATCGCCGAAACCCTTGCCGCCGCCGGTGCCAGGACGGCGGTGAATTGCTTTGCCAGCCGGGAACAGGGCGAGTCCGTCGTCGCCGAGATCAAGGCGGCGGGCGGAGAAGCGATACTCGTGGCGGGTGATGCCACGAACGAGGCCGAGGTGGACCGCATGGCGGGCGAGATCGAGGCGGCCTTCGGAACGGTCGATATCCTGGTGGCAAATGCAACCCCCTTCCAACCGATGAAGCAGTTGGAGGACTACACGTGGGCGGAGCACGAATCGATGCTGGAAGCCTTCATCAAAAGCCCCTTCCTCCTCGCGAAGCGCCTGGTCCCGGCCATGAAAGAGCGGCAATCCGGGCGCATCATCAATATCACCAGCGAGGTCTTCCATGCGAGCGTGCCGGATTTCAGCGCCTACGTGGCCGCGAAGGGCGGGCAGATCGGCTGGAGCCGCTCGATCTCGAGGGAACTCGCCCCTCACGGGATCACCGTGAACACGGTGGCCCCCGGATGGATCCCCGTGGAGCGGCATGACGAGGTGCCCGAGGAGGCGAAAAACGGATACCTCTCCACCGTCCCCATCGGACGCTGGGGAAAACCCTGCGACATCGCCAATGCGGTCACGTATTTCGCCTCCGAAGAAGCCGGGTTCGTGACCGGCCAGACACTGATCGTCAACGGGGGGCGAACCCCGTGGTGAACAGGCCGGCCTCCTGCTCTAACAAGAGTGGATTTTCCCTTGCCAAAACCCGGGGCGGTCCCTAGTTCTCCGTCCCCGCCGAAACAAAGGGTAGGTTCCGGAGCGGCCAAACGGGGCAGACTGTAAATCTGCTGTCTTACGACTTCGCTGGTTCGAATCCAGCCCTGCCCACCATCCCCTCCCCGAGAGGGTTGCGGCGAAAATGAAGCACTCCTGTGAGGGGTGCTTTTTTCGTTGGCGGCGGTTGCCGCGGTACGCTTGGGGCAAGCACGAGGTCCGGGCTCTCGCCGGGTGTTCCTTCCGCTTCGCCATTACGCGATCATGTGACCGGATCAGGCGATGATTCACTTGCATTCACGCCGCTCGGGGGATT
>CBFGPU010000006.1:0-14429 GCA_965650715.1 uncultured Haloferula sp.
GCGGACACCATGCGCTCGCGCATCGTCAGCATCTTCTCCGACGCCTTGGCGAACGCGCACGTGCCGGTCTTCGACGTGGCCACGCGCTACACCGAACTCGGAGACGCGCTGATGCCGCTGATCAATCCGGTGATCAGCGCGAAGTACGGGATCGAAGTCGCATCCTTCGTGGTGGAGAACGTCAGCGTCCCGCCCGAAGTGGAGGAGGCGATCGACAAGCGCTCCGCGATGTCGGCCATTGGCAACCTGAACGACTATGTGAAGTATCAGATGGCGCAGGGCATGGCTGCCGGCGGTGATGGCGGTGCCGCAGGCATGGCCAGCGAACTGGCGGTGGGCTTCGCGGTGGCGAAGGAACTCATGCAGCAGGGTGGGGTAACGGGCGGTGGTGCTCCGCCGCCTCTCCCAGGCACCCCCGCAGTGGCAGCCCCGGCGAATCCGGACGTGCTCGATCCGGCCACGGTCGCGCGCATGCTTGGCGTCTCCGAAGCGGATGTGATGAGCGAGATCGAATCCGGGGCCCTCGCCGCCAAGAAGATCGGCTCCAGCTACCGCGTGACCCGCGCCGCGCTCGATGCCTTCCTCGCCCACTGACTTGCCACCGGACGACGGCGAGGCCGGGGAATCCGCCGGACCGCCGATCGAGGTGCCCGCAAAGCGCATGCCGCCCGCGATGCCCGAGCAGCGCGGGGTCGCGGCGGAGGTGCGCTCGCTCGAACGCCATGTCTGCCCGGAATGCGGGGGCAAGGCCGAGTGGGATCCGGGCAAGGCGGAACTGGTGTGCCCCTACTGCGGCACGCACTTCCCGCGCGTCGGCCCGCCGCCGTTGCCCGACGCCATCGTGGAGCACGATCTCGACCAAACGCTCGCCGAGTTGGGCGAGAAGGCGCGCAACGTGGACACCGCCACCCGCCGCGTGCAGTGCAACAACTGCCACGCCGTACTCGTCCGTAGCGCGGATACCGTGGCGCAGCACTGCGACTTTTGCGGCTCGCCCGAACTACTCGATTACACCGACATCCACAGCCCGATCACGCCGGAGTCGCTCTTGCCCGCGGTGATCTCGAAGGAGACGGCCTACCATTCGCTGAAGAAGTTCCTCAGCGAGCGCTGGTTCGCGCCGAACGACCTCAAGCGCCGAAACCTGATCGACCGCATCCATCGGGTCTATCTGCCGTACTGGACCTTCGATGCCTCCGCGGAGTGCCCGTGGACGGCCGAAAGCGGCACCTACTACTACGTCACGGTGCGCGACCGCGATGCGAACGGCAACACGGTCACGCGCCAGGAACGCCGCATCAGATGGCGGCCCGCCAGCGGGCACGTCTCGACCTGGTTCGATGACATCGTGATCTCCGGATCGCGCGGTCTCGACATCGACCTGCTCCAGAAGCTGGAACCCTTTCCCACGAAGGAGCTCGTGCCCTACGAGACGCGCTACGTTTCCGGCTGGCAGGTTGAGCACTATCAGGTGCCGCTGCTCGATGCCGCGCGGCTCGGTTTCGGAACGATGGAAGGCATCCTGCGCGAAATGTGCGGCCGCGAGGTCCCCGGCGATACCTACCGCAACCTGCAGATCGCCCCGAGCTTCGACGACAAGACCTTCAAGCACATCCTCGTGCCGATCTGGCTGCTGGCCTACCAGTACCGCGGGAAAATCTGGCAGGGCGCGGTGAATGCCGTGACCGGCTCGACCCACGCGCGTTTCCCGCTCAGCCCGTGGAGGATCGCGTTCGTCACGCTGCTGGTGATCCTGGTCATCGCGATCATTGTCCTTCTTGCGGGAGGGAGGTAGGTTCGCAATGCCATGGCCAAGGGATCGATCGCAACGAAGTCGGTGTGGACCCCTGCCGAAGCCACGGATGGCCTGCGGGTTCTGGTGACGCGCTACCGGGGCAGGGGCATGCCCAAGAACCGCTACGACCTGTGGCTCCCGGGCCTCGGGCCGAGCGAGGAGCTGCTTGCCGGGTTTCTCGACGGCAAGATCACCTGGGCCAGGTTCTCCGCCGAGTACCGGCGTGAACTGTGGATGGACGGCGGTGCGGACGAACGCAACCACACGGTGAAAAACCACGGCCAGAAGGGCCTGCTGCGGATGCTCAAGTACCTCGCGAAAGAGCAGCGCGTCACCCTCCTCTGCCATTGCGATGAAGATGCCAAGCATTGCCACCGTCACCTGCTCAGGCAAACTCTCCTGAGTTCGAAAGTGACCCTCTGACCACCTTGCGCATCGACATCCTCACCCTCTTCCCCGAAATCGCACTCGCCCCCTTGAGCGAGAGCATCATCCAGCGCGCCCGCGCCGCCGGGCTGGTGGAGGTCCGGGCGCATAACATCCGCGATTGGTCCACGGACAAGCACCACCGCACGGACGACACGCTCTGCGGCGGCGGGCAGGGGATGCTAATGATGCCCGGGCCGATCTTTGCCGCGATCGAAGAACTGCGCACGCCGGAGACGAAGGTGGTGCTGATGACCCCGCAGGGCCGGGTCTTCAAGCAGGCCATGGCGCGCGAGCTTTCGGAGGAGAAGCACCTCATTCTGCTATGCGGCCACTACGAGGGCGTGGACCACCGGGTGATCGAACAACTGGTGGATCTAGAACTTTCCATCGGCGACTATGTGTTGACGAACGGGGCCATCGCCGCGGCGGTGGTCACGGATGCGATCGTGCGGCTGTTACCGGGTGCGCTTGGCGATGAGCGGTCGCACCAGGAGGAGTCCTTCTCCGATCCGAATCTGCTCGAAGCACCCGCCTACACGCGGCCCATCGACTTCCGCGGGATGAAGGTGCCGGACGTTTTGATCTCCGGTCATCATGCAAAGATCGCGGCGTGGAAGAAGGAGAAGGCACTGGAGCGCACGCGTGCGAACCGTCCGGATCTCGGCGCTTGAGAGCCTAGTCGTGAAGGAATCGTCACACGCGCGTGTGGCATTCTGCATGAGTGGAAACAAAGCGAATGAAATTACTTAAGAGTGATTAAATATCGTCTTGTGCTGAGTAATTGTTGCGTTACGTCTCGCATCGAACCTGAACTCACCTTTCATCATGAAGCGCATTCCCACCCCGATTTGGATGAGTCTCGCCGTGGCAATCAGCCCGATCGTCAAAGGCGACGAGAAGCCTGCCGCCCCAGCGCCGCAACCCGCCCCGGCCGACGCATTCGCCGGCTTGCAGAAGCATTTCGAAGCCATGAACTCCGCCATCACCGACGCGCGCAAGGAAGCCGCGGACGTGGCCGGCCAGCGTGACGCTGCCCGCAAGGAAACCGAGGCCGTGCGCCAGGCCAAACAGCAGCTTGAAGGACAACTCGCCGACCTGCGCAAGCAGCTCGAAAGCTCGAACCACGAAGTCTGGCAGTGGAAGGACAAGGCCACCGTGCTCGAGCGCAAGCTCGGGGCAGGGGAGCAGGCCTTTGAAAAGCTTGCCGCCTTCCGCGACGAGATGAGTGTGGCCATGCAGGAGTTCGCGACGATCAAGGCCGGGATGAACGAGATCCGCGGCGAGTTGCAGGCACCTGCCGAACGGGTGGCGCTGAAGAAGGAGATTGCCAACCTCCAAACCGCGCAGGCGGAGGTGCAGGACAAGCTCGCCGCCGAGGCGAAGGCGCACGGTGAAAGCAAGCGCCTGCTCGCTGCCAGCGAGGGCCTCGTGAACCAGCTCAAGAAGGGCTTTGAGGAATTGAAGGCCAGCGCCAAGCAGCAGCTCGCCGAATTGAACAAGGCGCAGCAGGAGCGCGATGCCTTGGCGAAGAACCTCGCCGCCACCAATGAGCAACTGCAGGTCGCTCGCAACGAGGCCACGGGGCTGAAGGACGCGAAGTCGGCGGTGGAGAAGAATCTCGATGCGACCCGCGGCGAATTGACCGCCACCCGCGAAGCGCTCGCCAGCCTCCAGAAGGAATCCGCCGAACTCCGCTCGACCATGCAACCGCTTGCCGCCGAGATCCAGGCGGTGAAGGACCAAGCCTCCAAGGCCACCGCCGCGATCCAGGAAGCCTCCGCCGCCCGCGAGAAGGCCGAGCAGGCCCGCATGGCGATGGAGACCCAGCTTAAGGAGGTGAACGGCCAACTCGCCGCCGCGCTCGACCAGCAGAACGGACTCAAACAGCAGGTCGCCACCAAGACCCAGGAAGTGGACGGCCTGCGCAAGAAGATTGAGGAGATGGAAGCGAAGACCGCCAACAAGCCGAAGGAAGAGGACAAGCACGAGAGTGCCGGCCTCTGAGATCGATCCCGATCCTAATTTTCCAAGGCCGGTCCTGCAAGGGGCCGGCCTTTTTGTTGGCCGGGATGTCTCCCCGGGACGTCCGGCGGAGGGCGGCTGCTTGCAAGATCGGGCCTTCTTGCTAGCCTGCGGTGTGACCGCGCTCCTGCAACCCGCCCCGGTAAGCATCGAGGACTACCTCGACGGCGAGGAACGTTCCGAGGTGAAGCATGAATACCTCGGCGGGGTGGTTCATGCCATGGCGGGGGGTACCAATGACCATGCTGCCATTGCCGCGAATGCGATCGGGGTCTGGATTGCGGCCTTGCGGGGCAAACCCTGTCGTCCCTTTACCAGCGATGCAAAGGTCCGTATCGACCTCGCTGACCAGACCCGGTTCTACTATCCCGATGCCCAGGTCGTGTGCCGCCCCAATCCCGGGAATGCACGCTTTCAAGAAAACCCGGCGGTCGTGCTCGAAGTGTTGAGCGAGTCGACCCGCCGAACCGATCTGGGAGAAAAGCGCGACGCTTATCTCGCGATCCCGAGCCTGAAAGTCCTGCTGATCGCAGAGTCGGAGCGTCCCTACGTTCTGGTCCATCGTCGGCAGCCTCAAGGCGGATTTGCCACGGAGGAGCATGCAGGCTTGGAAGCGGTGGTTCCCTTGCCCGAGATCGAAGCGGACCTTCCTCTCGCGGAACTGTATGAGGGAATCGCTTTCACCGCAGTGCCTCACCGCGACTCCTGACGCTTCCGATACGCCCGCGGCGATCGTCCGGTCATCTTCTTGAAGACCCGCGAAAAGTAAGCCTCGTCGCAGAAGCCCAGCGTGCGCGCGATCTCCGCGGATTTCAGGTCGGTCGAGTCGAGCATGCGGGCCGCGAGATTCACGAGCTGCTGGCAGTGATAGCGGTGCGGCGGCACGCCGGCCTGTTGGCGGAACTGGCGGCGGAAGGTTTCGTAAGGAATCCCGAGCTCCTTCGCGGCCTCCTCGGCACCGCTGCCGGGCCGGGCGAGCAAGCGACAGGCGTCCGCGAACCAGCCGGGTCGTCCTTGGGTTGGCACCAAGTCGGGATTCGCCCCTTCGACGGCAGTCGCAAGAAGCGACTGGAAGGCGCAGACCCGCGCGAGCGGTGGCGCCTTTTCATCGAGCACCGTGTGTCGGAATTCCTCCAGCCAGCGTCCGGGATCGGCCAGCCGTCCGGTCGGCTGGGAGGGATCGAGCAATCCCTGCTGTCGCCAGGTTTCGAAGACCGGACCCTCGAACATCACGTACACCTCGTCCCAACCGCCGGGGCGGTGCGGCCGGTAGCAATGGCCAAGTTCGGGAAACACCAGGATCCAATCGCCCGCGGTCAGACTCACGTCGCGGCCGCGCTCGTCCTCGTAGTGCCCCTCGCCGCGGGTTAGCACCACCAGTGCGTGACGGCGCAGGTAGCGGAAGCGGGTCATGCGGCCAGGGGAATTGCGCACCTCGCCGATCTCGACGAGGCTGCCGAGGCGCGACCGCACTTGCTGGGACCAGATATTCCAATGGCGCTCGCTCACAGCGTCACCCGTTTCGGTGACTTACTGCCCAAAATCCACAAGTATTACCGTGATCGTCCAAGCGGGAAGAGTGAGATTCCAGAGACTTCCCGCGTAGGATGAGACGACCCGATGCGCCGGATTCTCCAAATTCTTGTCCTGTCGAACCTGTCCCTCCACGGCGAGGAGCCAGTGGACTTCAATCGGGATATCCGGCCGCTGCTGAACAAGAATTGCACCATTTGCCACGGCGGCGTGAAGCAGGCCGGCGAGGTGTCCTTCATCTTCCGGGAGGAAGCGCTGGGTAAGGGGGAGTCGGGCAAGACCGTGGTCGTGCCGGGCGATCCGGCGGCTTCCGAACTGGTCCGGCGCATCAAGAGCAGCGATCCGGACGAAAAGATGCCGCCGCCGGAAGAGCACCCCCACGGGCTGGAGCCGGAACAGGTCGCCCTGCTGGAACGCTGGATCAAGGAGGGCGCGAAATGGGGCGAGCACTGGTCTTTCCAGAAGCCGGAGGAGCCTCCTGTCCCTGTCGTGAAGAACGCCGCATGGCCGAAGGTGGAACTCGACAAGCACGTGCTCGCCAAGCTGGAGGGGGAGAAGCTTGCTCCCTCGCCCGAGGCTTCGCCCGCCGAGTGGTTCCGCCGCGTCTCCTTGGATCTTACCGGCCTTCCCCCATCCCTGGAGGAATGGGAAAGCTTCCGCCAGGCCGCCACCGTCCATCCGCAATCCGCGATGGAAGCCACCGTGGACCGCCTGCTTGCCTCGCCGCGCTTCGGCGAACGCTGGGCGGCCATGTGGCTGGACCTCGCACGCTACTCCGATACCACCGGCTTTGAGAAGGATCCCCACCGCGATATCTGGCCCTTCCGCGATTGGGTGATCCGCGCCTTCAACGCGGACATGCCCTTCGATCAATTCACGATCAAGCAGCTTGCGGGGGATCTGTTGGAGAATCCGGAACCGGGCGACCTGATCGCAACCGGCTTCCATCGCAACACCCAGAACAACACCGAGGGCGGCACCGACGACGAGGAGTACCGCCTCGCCGCGGTGATGGACCGGACGAACACCACCTGGACCGCGTGGAACGCCACCACCTTCGGCTGCGTGCAATGCCACTCGCATCCGTACGATCCCTTCCCGCACGAGGACTACTACAAGTTCATGGCCTTCTTCGACAACACGGAGGACTCCGACCTCAACACGGAGTTCCCGAAGACGAAGATGACTGCCGATCCGGCACGCCAGGCGGAAGCCCAGCAGCTTGAAGCCCGGATCCGTGCCAGCCGCGACGAGATCAACAAGTCAGCCTTGGCCGTGGCTGACAAGATCAGTGGCTGGGCTCCGGCGAAGGCGACTTCCGCGAGCGCCTCGGCCCCCACCGGCACGCTGCAACAACGCGAGGATGGAACCTTTGTCGCCGGGGGAACCAATCCGACCAACACGGTCTTCACCGTCCAGGTTCCCCCGATGCGGCTTGGGGTGTTGCGGGTCGATATCCTCCCCGGCAGCGATGATCCGGCGAAGTGGTCGGAGTTCGGTGCGGTGATCACGAAGCTGGAGATCGACCGGGTGCTGGCCGATGGCACGCGCCAGCCGGTGAAGCTGAAGGAAGTCGTGAGCGACTTCATGGCCGGACCCTTCGAGCCGAACGTGGCGGTGCAAAGCGGCAGCGGCGGAGGCTTCGGCGGTTATCCTGTGTTGCGTAGCCCGCGGCATGGCTTCTTCGTGGTGGAGACGGTCGAGGATTCGCCGCCGGACTCGCGCTTCGAGATCCGCATCAAGCACGGCGTGACCTGTAACGAGACCCAGGGCTGCGTGCTGAGGAAGTTCCGGCTTTCGCTATCCACCGATGAACAATTGCCGGCCTTCGTGATGGCTCCCGAGCGTGCAGCGGCCTGGGCCAAGCATGCCGAATTGCAGCGGGCCTATCAGGCGATCCCGGGAACGATGATGCCGGTAATGCAGGAACGCCATGGCGAGGCCGCCCGCGATACCCGCCTCTTCATCCGTGGCAACCGGATGACCAAGGGCAAGTCCGTGAGCCCGGCGATTCCCGCAATCACAGCTCCTCCGACGAAGGAAGGAAAGCTCACGCGGCTCGACATGGCGCAATGGCTGGTGGGCAAGGAGAACCCGCTGGCCGCGCGGGTGCTGGCGAACCGCCTGTGGGCCGAGCTGTTCGGCATCGGCATCGTGGAAACGCAGGAAGACTTCGGCAGCTCGGGACTGCCTCCTGCCAATCAGCCCTTGCTGGACCACCTCGCACTCAGGCTCAGGGATCATCACCGGTGGCACATCAAGGCCTTCTTGAAGGAGCTGGTACTATCTGCATCGTACCGCCAGGCTTCCAAGGTGACGCCGGAGCTTGCCGCACTCGACCCGAAGAACCAGCTCGCCTCGCGCGGTCCCCGGCAGCGGCTCTCCGCGGAGATGGTGCGCGATCAGGCGCTGCTCGTTTCGGGTCTGCTTTCCCCGAAGGCGTTCGGTCCGCCGGTCTTTCCGCCGCAACCGGAAGGCGTGTGGCGTTCCGTTTATAGCGGGGCCTCTTGGAAAACATCGGAAGGAGAAGACCGCTATCGCCGCGCCCTCTACACGTACTCCAAGCGCACCAGTGGTTATCCCGCTTTCCTCACCTTCGATGCGCCGACCCGCGACGTTTGTTCCGCGCGGCGGATCGCGACGAACACACCTTTGCAGGCGCTGGTAACCCTGAACGACCCGGCCTTCATCGAGTTCGCGCAGGCATTCGCGAAGGGGATGAGCGGAGCCACACCGGAAGAACGGATCGCCGCGGGATACAAGATGCTCAAGCTGGAGGATGCTCCGGCCCCGGTGATCGCCACGCTCGCGAAACTCCACGCCGATGCCCGCGCCGACTACGAGAGGACGCCCGCCGAATCCGCCAAGCTCGGTGCCACGCCCGACGAGGCGGCAATGGTGCTTGTGGCAAACACGCTCCTGAACTCCGACATCGCGCTGAACCGATAGGATCACCATGAATCTCTTCCAGCAGCTCCGCCATGACCGCGCCCAGTTCATCACCCGGCGCCATTTCCTCCGGAAGTCCTCCATGGGCCTGGGTAGCTTGTGGCTCGCCTCGCAAACGCAAGGAGCATCCCTGGCCAAGGATCCGGCGAATCCGCTGCTACCGGACCTCCCCCATTTCGCGCCGAAGGCGAAGCGCGTGATCTACCTGCACATGGCCGGAGCGCCGAGCCAGCTCGAGCTCTTCGACCACAAGCCGGAACTCGCCAAGCTGGATGGCAAGGAGTGCCCGAAGGAGTTTCTGGAGGGGAAGCAGTTCGCCTTCATCCAAGGCGTGCCGAAGATGCTCGCCTCGCAGTTCCCCTTCCACCAGGCGGGTCGGAGCGGCCAGTGGATCTCCGACCGTTTGCCCAATTTCGAGAAGGTGATCGACGAGGTCTGCTTCATCAAATCGATGTGGACCGACCAGTTCAACCACGGGCCCGCGCAGCTCCTGCTCCATACCGGCAGCCAGATCCCCGGCTCACCGTCGGCGGGGGCTTGGGCGACCTATGGGCTCGGCTCGGAGAATGCAAATCTCCCCGGCTTCATCGTCCTGACCTCCGGGGGCAAGAATCCGGACGCCGGTAAATCGGTGTGGGGCGCGGGTTATCTGCCGAGCGTTTACCAGGGCGTGCAATGCCGCTCGCAGGGGGAACCGGTCCTTTATCTCTCGAACCCGGATGGCGTCTCGCAAGCGCTCCGCCGCCGGACGCTCGATGCCTTGAACGACCTCAACCAGCGCGTCGCGACCGAGGTGGGCGATCCGGAGACCGTCACGCGGATCGCGCAGTATGAGATGGCCTTCCGCATGCAGATCCATGCCTCGGATGCCTTCGATCTGAAGCAGGAATCGCCTGCCACGCACGAGCTATACGGCACGAAGCCGGGCCATGAATCTTTCGCGAACAACTGCCTGCTCGCCCGCCGTCTCGCGGAGCGCGGCGTGCGGTTCATCCAGCTTTTCGACTGGGGTTGGGATTCGCACGGCACCGACAAGGGCACGGATCTCAAGCAGGGGTTCGTCGACAAGTGCAACGAAATCGACAAGCCCGTCGCGGCCTTGCTCAAGGATCTGGAGCAGCGCGGCCTGCTGGAAGAAACGCTGGTGATCTGGAGCGGCGAATTCGGCCGGACGCCTATGCGCGAGAATCGCGGCGGGGTCGAAATGCCCTTCGTCGGCCGGGACCACCACACCGGCGCCTTCACCCTCTGGATGGCGGGTGGCGGCGTGAAGCGCGGCTTCACCTACGGCGAGACCGACCCCGTGGGTTACGAGGCCACCATCGACAAGGTCAGCGCCCATGACTTCCACGCCACGCTCATGACCTTGCTGGGCTACGACCACAAGAAGCTCACCTACCCCTTCCAAGGCCTTGAGCAGCGGCTCTCGAACGTGACCAAGCAGTCGCGGGTGGTGAAGGAAGTCATCGCCTGACTCTTTCGGAACCGAAAAGCCCCGTCCGCTGTATTGGAAGCGGACGGGGCCCGGGGAAGGGTCGGAGGAGAGGGCATTGGCCTCCGGCTTTGCAGGCCTTTGGACAGTGTTCGAATGGGGAATGTAGGCGGGGCGGGCGGCGGTTTAATTTTTGTCGCTTTCCGGCTCCGCATTTTTTCGACCGGTTCGCTCCGGCCGCTTCAGTCCGGGCTGTTCAAATTCCGGGCCCGCGACCAGAAACGGGCGCGAAGCCATGCCCGCGACCGCCACCCGCCTGACTGCTTTTACCGAATCCGTGATTCGCGGGACCACCCGCTTGGCCACACGTCACGGGGCGATCAATCTGGCTCAGGGATTCCCGGATTTCGATCCCCCGGAGGAGCTGCTTGTCGCGCTTGAGCGGGCGACCCGCGGGCCGAACCACCAGTACGCCGTGACTTGGGGGGCACCGAGGTTCCGGGAGGCGCTGGCACGGAAGATCACGTCCTTTAGTGGGGTAGCGATCGATCCGGACCGGCACTTGGTTGTCACCTGCGGAAGCACTGAGGCGATGATGGTGGCCATGATGACCGCCTGCAATCCGGGCGACAAGGTGGTGGTCTTCTCGCCCTTCTATGAGAACTACGCGGCGGACGCGATCCTGTCCGGGGCGGAGCCGATCTACGTCGCGCTGCGACCGCCGGACTTCGCTTTCGACCGCGAGGAGCTGGCGAAGGCGTTCGAGCAGAAGCCCAAGGCGATCGTCGTCTGCAATCCCTCGAACCCCACCGGCAAGGTCTTCACCCGGGAGGAACTGCTCTTCATCCTGGAACTGGCCGGGAAGCACGATGCCTTCATCATCACCGATGAGCCTTACGAGCACATCGTCTTCGAGCCGCACGAGCACGTCCATGTCGCGGCGTTGCCGGGGGCCTTCGATCGCACGATCACCTGCAACTCGTTGTCGAAGACCTATTCGATCACCGGCTGGCGGCTCGGGTATGTCCAGGCATCGGAGCGGGTCATTGCGGAGGCGCGCAAGGTCCATGATTTCCTGACCGTGGGTGCGGCGGCCCCGCTGCAGGAGGCAGCGGTTGCGGGGCTTGAGCTGCCGGGCAGCTATTACATTGTCCTGCGCGACCAGTATGCGAAGAAGAAAGACGTTTTTCTCGGCTACTTGCGCCATCTCGGCCTGCCCTTTACCGAGCCGCAGGGGACCTACTTCGTGATGCTAGATATCGGCTCGCTCGGGTTTGCCAGCGACACCGAGGCCTCGGAATGGCTGATCAAGGAGATCGGGGTGGCGGGCGTGGCCGGATCGAGCTTCTTCCGGGAGCCGGTGAACCATCTGATCCGCTTCCATTTCGCGAAGGGCGAGGAAGCCCTCCGGGCTGCGGGCGAGCGCTTGCTCAAACTACGGGAAAAATAGTATTTCACATGGATTCCTCCGCAGCGCCGCCTCCCGTCCCCGCATTCCGGGAAGCGCTGCGCTTCTGGATCAAGCTCGGATGGATCAGCTTCGGCGGCCCCGCCGGGCAAATCGCGATCATGCACAAGGAGATCGTCGAGCGCCGGCGCTGGCTGGGCGAAGACCATTTCCTGCACGCTTTGAATTTCTGCATGCTGCTCCCGGGGCCGGAAGCGCAGCAGTTGGCGACCTATCTCGGCTGGCGCTTGCATGGTGCTCGCGGGGGGATTGCGGCGGGAGTGCTTTTCGTGCTGCCCTCGGTCTTCATTCTTTGGGGCCTGAGCTGGCTCTACATGGCGGGCGGCGAGATAACGTGGATTCAAGGGCTCTTCTATGGACTGATCTCTGCGGTCATCGCCATCGTGCTTTCCGCGGTGAAGCGCATCGGCTCGAAGGCGCTCAAGTCGCCCTCGCTCTGGAGCCTGGCGCTGCTATCCTTCGTCGCGATCCATTTCTTCAAGGTTTCCTTCGTCATCATCATCCTTGCGGCGGCCTTGGCCGGATATCTCGGCGGCAAGCGCTTCCCGAAGCAATTCCCCGCGGGCAAGGGTCATGGGAGATCCGCCGAACACGAACTTCCTGCGGCCGTGCTGCCACCATCGCCGCCCGCGACGCTCGCGCGCAGCGTGAAAGTCACCGCACTCTGCCTGACCCTGTGGTGGCTCCCGGTGCTGCTGTGCGGCTATTCGCTCGGTTGGCGGAGCGTGCAGTTTCAGGAAGGACTTTTCTTCAGCAAGGCCGCGCTGGTCACCATCGGCGGGGCGTATGCGGTGTTGCCTTACGTGGCCCAGATGGCCGTCGAGCATTACGGCTGGCTCGGCCAGCGGCAGATGATGGCGGGCCTCGGGCTCGCGGAGACCACGCCCGGGCCCTTGATCATGGTGTTGCAGTTCGTCGGCTTCGTTGCCGCCTGGCAGCACCCGGGGGACCTGCCGCCGTTGCTCGCGGCGACGCTTGGAGCGGCAATCACCACCTGGGTGACCTTCCTGCCTTGCTTCCTGTTCGTGTTCCTCGGGGCACCTCACGTCGAGGGCCTGCGTGAAAGGCCGGGGCCGGCCTCCGCTCTCACCGCCATCACCGCGGCGGTAGTGGGCGTGATCCTCAATCTCGCCATCGTCTTCTCCATCCACGCCCTGTGGCCCGAAGGTGGCCGCCTGGATCTCTTCGTGGCGGCCGGCGCGGTGATTGCCTTCTTGGCGATGGAGCACTTCAAATTGGGGGTGATTCCCGTGCTGGGTGCCTGCGCGGCATTAGGGGTGGCGGTAAAGTTGCTTCATCCGTAACCGGGCGGGAGTGCGTTGGGGAGGGGCCGAGCCCACGCTTTCACGGAGCCTGCGTCACGAAGCCGCTCCCCACGTGCACGCGATAGTCCTTGATCCGGCCCGGATTGTTTCCGGCGCGCGGGGTGTAGCGGAAGCCGCCGATGGCGGTCTTCGCGCCGAGGTCGATCACGAGCTGGTGCGGGTAGGGCGGCTGCGCGGTCTTCCACTCGGAATGCCAGAAGTCCGCGGTCTGGCCGTTGATCGCGTTCGAGGCGGAGCCGTCTTCGCCGACCAGCTCCTCGCTGTCCACGTAGGCGATGGTCCAGCTCGCATGGGAGATCGAGTTGCCGGAAGGATCGAGCAGGTCGAGCTCGGCGATGGCGGCGTAGGGTTTGCCGTCGTGCGCGTTCAGCGCCTCGAGCACGAATTGCGATCCTTCCAGCGGCTTTGCAAACTTCACTTCTTGCGCTTCGCTTCCGGCTGCGAAGCTGCCGCTTAGGTCCGGCTTGTGACTGCCGAGGTCCAGCGTGCCCTTCTTGGTTCCCTTGCGGGCAAAATCGTATTCGGGATGAAGCTCGTCGAGGATCGGCTTGGCGAGGCCCGCGATCACCGGTTCGCGTGGCCCTGTTAGATCGAGCACGACCACTTCGTTGTCGCCTGCCTTCAACCACGCGCCGGGTAGATAGGCGGTCTGCGTCGGGCCGATATTCCAGTGTCTCGCGAGGCAATGGCCGTTCACCCAGACCACGCCTTTCCCCCAGGTGCGGAGATCGAGGAAGGTATCGGCCGCCTTCGCGAGCTTGAAGCTGCCGCGCCAAAATTTCGGGCCGGTTTCCTCCCTCGCCGCAGATTTCCATTTCAGGGAGGAGAGGAAGGAGGGAGCGTCGAGCTTGAGCGGAAAGACTTCCCACACCCCTTTGACCTCGCTCGTCTTCGTGCCCTCCACAAGCTGCACCTTGCCATGGATGCCCTTGCGGTCGTGGATCTCGGTGCCGAAGTTCACGTGGCCCATGGCTTCGACGAGGATGTCGAGCTGTGCGGGGGCTTTCCGTTCCGGGAGGTTCACGTGGAAGCGCCGCGAGCGGCGGTCCATGATGCCGACCTCCTTGCCGTCGAGAAACACCCAGGCGAAGTCGTGGACTTGGTCGAGCTGGAGCTTCGCGGCCGGACCTGCGGGAAGTGCCGTACGATAGACGATGCAGCCGTGGCCTTGGTCGTAGCCTTCCATGTGACGCGGCGCGCTGTCCTTGATGGCTGCGGGAAGGTTTGCGAACAGGTCCGCCGTTTCCGTCAGCTTGAAGGAGAGCACCTCGACCACCGGCATCGGCGCGGGCGGGTCGGAGAGTTTTTCGCCCGGCAGCAGGAAGCGCGACATGAGTTTGCGCGTCCGCTCGAACTTGTCGCCGATCCAGCCCGCTTCGCTGATCGGGGCATCGTAGTCGTAGCTGCTGGTGTCCGGCTTGAAGGGCCGGTCGGCACCGGCCCACAAGCCGAAGGAAGTCCCGCCGTGCGCCATGT
>CBFGPU010000007.1:0-14406 GCA_965650715.1 uncultured Haloferula sp.
CGACGCGGCATCGAATTCGCCCCAACTCGGGAAAGGCCCCTCTTCCCCGTCGAAATCGAGGTAGATCACCCCGGTCGCGCCCGGCAGGCTCTGCAAGGGCACGATCTCCTGATAAGCCGGGATCGGAATATCGATGGGATGTGCTGCGGGCGCTTCTTCCGGCGCGGCAGCAGCAGCAGGCATGGCGTAGTTGGCGCAGATCACTCCGTCGCGACCGGTTTCCACCAGCCGCGGCGATCCGCCCGGCCCCACGGGCTCGACCTTCCAGCCTTCATCTCCCTGATCGAAGAGGATGTGCCCCACGAGACTTCCGGCCACACCCGGGATGGTCTGACGAAGGAAAAAGAAACGTCCGGACTCCGGCTCCGACAGACGGCCCTCGATCATGGAGACGCCATCGGCATCGTGACGGAGCGTCACCACCGTGCCCTTTGCCTCCCTGCCATCCGGCAGATCCACGCGGAAGGCCCGATCCTTGGCAGAGCGATCGAGGAAATCCGGGGGGAGTTCGATGGAACGGGACCCGGCTTGATGCGAGGGCTGCTGCCGCGGTTGCCCGCGAGCGATCCGGCTGTCCTCCGCCAAGGTCTTTGGCTTAACTTCGGAGTGGTCCTCCCGGGCGACTTGCTCGTGCGCGGCTCGCCGCGGTTTCGGTTCCCCGATGAGAACGAAACCAATGATGGCCGCCAGCAGCAAGCTGGTCAGGGTCGCGGTATTCCGCTTCATGGGGGGTGACAGTCAGCATATGTTGACCGACCGGCCGATGATGCAGATTGCAGCGCTTGGCGCAAGTCTTGAAAACCGCGGGCTGCGAACGGGTTCGGCCTATCGGAAGCGGCCCCTAGCGAGCGATTGTCCGGAGAATGCTGGGAGCCGATCCCTTCGGGACCGGAGTTTCGAACAGGTGTTCAATCCTCCCCCCGGATACCATTCGGGAGAACCGGACATGCGCGGCTCACGGACTCACGGTGACGTTGGAGAACTCCGAGGTGTTCAGGACCGCGTCGCTTCCGCTCGCGACGGCGAGACCGGCGTAGCAGTTTTCAGGGAGATTTGCGCTTAGGCTGCCGACTGTCGTCCAGTGGACCCCGTCCACGCTCTTGTAGGCGGTGATGATCGTACCGGTGCGGACCAGACGGACCCACGAAGCCGGCACCACGGCGGAGCCGCTGGAGGAGGTGGCGGTGTTCCCGTTGAAACTTGTGCGACGGGCCCAGCGGTAGGTCCCCTCCCCGCTCAGGCCAATGAAGACATGCCGCGAATTCGAGGCGAGGGAGTCGCGGATCATCACGCCGACGCGAGAGGAGCCACCGGTGTTTTCCAAGCCGGTGATCCGGGCCGTGATCGAGCCATCCCCGGCCATCGTCTGCCAGGCGAAATTCAGGCTGTCGTTGCGACCGCTCAAGCTGCCCGTTCCACTCACGGTGTAGATTCCGTCCGCATAGGTCGCGGTTCCATTGAATCCACCACTGCCGACCCCGCTGGACTCCCAGGGCAAGGGAAGCTCGTCGCCTTCGATCTCGATGAGAAGGGTTGCTTGCGAGAAGTCCCCTGCCCCGTCCGTGGCTTGGATGGTGAAGCTGTTGGTGCCCGAGCTACCGGCCGGCGGCGTGCCGGAAAGCGAGCCGTCCGCCGCGACGTCGAGCCATGCCGGGCCGTCGACCTTCGAGTAGCTGACGGCATCGCCGACATCGGCATCGACGGCGGTATCTGCCAAAGACTGAGCGGTGTAAGCGGTCTCTTCGGCTCCGCCGGGACGGGTGATGGGGTTCACGATGAAAACCGGGGCATCATTCACGTTCGCGACGGTGATGATGAGGGCCGTCTCGTCGTAGGAGCCGGCGAGATCCGTCACCCTCACGACGAAGGAGTTGGTACCGACGTCGGAATTGGCCGGGGTTCCGGAAAGCGTGCCATCGCTTGCGACCGCGAGCCAGGCGGGGCCGGAGACCTTCGAGTAGGCGAGGATGTCGCCCTGGTCGATGTCACCGGCGGAGCCTGCCATGGTGCCGGAATAGGCGGTGTCTTCGGCGGCGGCGGGGCCCGTCACCGGGTCCGCATCGAAGGAGGGGGCATCGTTCACGTTCGCGACGGTGATGTCCAATGCGGCATCGTCGGAGGCGCTTGCGGAATCGGTGACCCGCACCATGAAGCTGTTCGAACCGACATCGCCGTTGCCGGGAGTCCCGCTCGCGGTGCCGTCCGGGGCAATGGTCAGCCAATCGGGACCGGAGAGTTTGGAGTAAGTCAGGGTTTCGCCGGGGTCGATGTCGCTGGCAAAGGTCGCGAGGTTCAAGGAATAAGCCGTGTCCTCGGTTGCCTGGCTGCCGGAGAAGGGATCGGCGGTAAAGACCGGGGAGTCGTTGGCATTGGTGACCTGGATGGTGAGGGTCGCGATGTCGTTCAAGCCCGCGGCATCCGACACTCGCACGGAGAAACTGTGCGATCCCACGTCGCCATTCGCCGGGGTTCCGCCGAGCGTGCCGCCGGTGGCAATCGACAACCAGGAAGGGCCGGAGAGTTTGGTGAAGGTCAGCGAGTCACCGAAGTCGGGATCGAGCGCATCTCCCGCAAGCGATCCGGAGTAGGCGGAGTCTTCCGTCGCGGCAGCCTTTGCCAAGGGGTCGGCGGTAAATGCCGGAGCTTGATTCGGGACAAGGGCATCGTGGAGCGAATCGATCTCGGCGGCACCGAGCGCGCGCTCGTAGATGCGGACGTCGTCGATAAGGCCGTCGAAGCGCTTGTTGTTGTCGCGGTGGTCGTAGCCGACCGCCACGGGGTGAGAAGCCAGCGCCTGAACCGCGCCATTACCGGAGGCAGCCTGCACGCCGTCGATGTAGATGCGGCCGGCGGTCCCTTCGCGCACCGCAGCGAGGTAATGCCACTGGCCGTCGTTCACCGTGCCGACGGTGGTCAGGTCGAACTGGTAGGTGCTGTTGTTGTAGATGAAAAAGTTCACCGTGCCGCTGGCATTCACGTTGAGGACGTACTGTCCCTGGTGACCGGCCGCACCGGCTTCGCGCTGCTGGATCACGGTGGCGAGCGGAGAGCCGGGGGCGATCTTCACCCAAGCCGCGAGCGTGAGATTCCCGCTGCCCGTGACGGCGGCGGAGCTCCCCACGAGGACGCCGTCGTCGATGCCATCGAAGGCCAACGCGCCGCCCTGGATGCCCGTTGTCCATGCGGCACCGTCGATCGTTCCGTCTTGCGCGCGGCCGGTGTGATCGTCCGCGATCGAGCCGGAAGCGTCGTCAAGCTTCCACCAGGCGCGGAGGTTCGCGTAGATGGAAGGGGGCTGGGATGCGAAGGATTGCGGATCGGTTCCCAAGGCGAGTTCAAGACCGGTGCTGAAGCCGTCACCGTCCGGATCAGCGGAGGGGTCGGGATTGTTGACAGTGACTGAAACCGGGGAAGAAGTCACGCCACCGCCGGCGTAGAGCGCCTTCGCGGTGAGGTTGTAGCTTCCGGCAAGCGCGTTGTTCCAGGTGACGCCATAGGGAGAGCTGGAATCCGAACCGATCAGGGTCGTGCCGCGGTAGAACTCGACCGCAGTGATCGTCTGCGAGCCACCGGCGATGCTCGCGCTGACGGGGATATTGGTGCCGGATTCGAAGGTGGCCCCGGCGAGAGGAGCAGCCACCACCACGGAGGGCACGGCAGGCGGCGCGCCGAAGTCGGCGGCGGGTGTGAAGGGGAAGAGGGCCGAAGCGGGGATTGCGACGCGCAAGATGCCGGGGCCGGACCAAGCGGCGGAAACGTGGTCTCCTCCCCCGCCCTCGCGTTGCTGGGCCTCGAACCAATAAACCTTGCCGGCCTGCAAGGAGATGGAGACCGACTTCTGCGAGCCTTGGGAATCCCAGGATTGGAAGTTGGTGTAGCCATCCACCATGGCGATCTGGACCTTGCTGGCGGAGCCGCCATCGGTACCGAGGTAGAGGCGGCAATCATCATCACCCGCGATCCAGAACGTGTAGTCGCCGGTAGTCGGCGGGACCAGGAGACCAGTAAGACGCCGCGAGTAGTTGTCGGCGACATTCTGGGAAGTCGTGAAGCTCGCGAGGGTGCCGGAATAATTCGTCGCGCCGCTCCAATCCTCGTTCCAGAAGGCGGAGTCACCGGACCATCGGCGTTCGGCGACTTTGTTCGCCGGAGCATTGCAGACCACGTTGACCGCGCCGTCTCCGGTCGCGCCGAGATTGTCGGTCGCGCGGACGACGAGCTGAACGGCCCCGGGATTCGGCAGGGAGGCGGGAGCAAGCAAGGTCAGCTGGCCGCTGGCGTTGATGGCGAAGAGATTGCCGGTATTGCCCGCAACGATGGACCAAGCCTCGATGGTGCGTCCGGAGACGGGAGTCGCGATTGCCGTGCCTACCACGGTGCCTGCGGGAGTGGAAGCTCCCGCGCTGACGTAGAGTGTGCCGACTTCGGGAGCGGCGGCATCGAGCAGGGTGATCGTATGGACCGACGGGGAACCGATCTGGGCACCGTTCGCGGTGGCCAGGGAGATGGTGAGGATTTCGGGGGTTTCGCCCGCACTGTCCGCCATGAAGGAAAGGGGAAGCAGCTTCATCTGTTCACCCGCGGCGAAGCTCAAGGTGCCGGGTGCCAGCGAGAAGTCGGTGCCTGATGCCGCCGTGCCGCTGACGGCGTAATCCACGGTAAGCGCCGTACTTCCCGCCGGACGGTCGAGCACGGCCATCAGGAGAGGTTCGCCCGGGTCGCTTTCGCGGCGCGTGCTGGACGACGTGACAAAGCGCACCGTGCGCGGGGCGACATCGGTCGCGGCACCCGCGATGGCCATGCGGGAGAAGCCGGGGCCCTGCCATGCGACCGAGAGGTGGTCGCCGCCGCCACCATCCTGCTGCTGGGCCTCCATGTAGTAAGACTGCCCGGCGACCAGATTGATCAGCGCGGATTGCTGGGAGGTGTTCGAGTCCCAGTTCTGGAAATCGGTGTAGCCGGAGAGGCTCCCTATCTGAACCTTGTTCGCGGAGCTGGAGGTGGTGCTCAGGTAGAGCCGCGACGAATCGTCGGAGGCAACCCAGAAACGGTATTGCCCGGTGGCAGGCGCGACGATCTGCCCGATGAGGCGGCGGGAGTAGTTGTCCGAGACATCCTGCGGCGTGGTGAAGGACGGAAGAAGGCCGCTATAGACCGGCGTGACACTGTTCCATGTCTGGTTGGTGAACACGGTGCCGCCGCTCCAGCGTTCCTCCGTGACCAAGGGTGGCACCACTCCATCGAAGATCAGCACGGTGTGCTTGTTAAGTCCGCCGGTGAGTCCGGCCTGGTTGGCCGCGCGCAATTCCAGCACCGCGGCTTCGGACTGCTCGGAAACGCCGTCATTCTTCACGCGGATGCGGAGACTCCGGGTGGTCGTGCCCGGCGGAAATACCAAGGTGCCGCCCGGAATGACCGCGTTGCCATTGTCGGCATCGACGAAGCTCCAGTCGACGTCGTCTCCCGTCGCGACACCGCCGCCGCCCACATAGTCCACGGTCACGGCGACGGTGGAGATCGCGGAGAGCACGACCGGGATGTCGCGGAACTCGCCGTTCGCGCCGGGGAGTTCGCTGGTCGCGGAGGTCGAGCTCTGGAAACCGACGCTGAGAGAGAGGGTGTCATTGTCCGCGATCTCCAGAGTGGAAGAAGAAGGCCGGTCGAGACCCTAGCCCGGTCCCGGGACGAGGGTGAGCGTCACCTTCTCGGTTCCTTCCGGAAGCAGGTCATTCACCGGCGTGAAGGTCACGACTTCGCCCAATTGGGTATCAGGAATGACCACGGAGCCGGTGAGACCGGTGTAGTCCAAGCCATCGGTCGCAGTACCGGAAAGGACGTAGCTCACGGTGAGCGCGCCGCTGGAATTGGCACGGGCGATGTAGAACTTGCCCGTGCCACCGCCCTCAGATACGCCGGAATTGTAGGCCGAAACCGCCACGCGGTCGCCGCTGTCGTTGTCGCGAATGCAAGCTTCCGCGCTGCCATCGTTATAAACCCGGTAGGCAGTTCCCGGCGTGATGGTCACTTTCACCGTCTCGGTAGGCTCGGCCACGCCATCGTTGGTTACCGGGATGTTAACCGTGAGATCGTTGGTGCCATTTGCCGGCACCGAAACCGTTCCCGACATGGCGGTGTAGTCGCTGCCTGCGGTGGCGGTTCCGGACACGGTGTAGTTCACCGTGACATTGCCGCTGCCGGAGCCGATCGCGCGGAAGACGACGGTCGCGTTGGAGCCCCCTTCGACACCGGTGGTTCCTGCGCGGACGGATACGACCGGCGTGTCCGTGTTGTCGGCTATATCCAGCGTCGCTTGGAAGGTGCTGCCGAGGCTGTAGGAATTGTTGAAGGTGGTAACGGCGAGCGTCACGTCTTCGACCGGTTCGCCCAGGTCATCGTCATAGGGGGTGACGACCACCGGGGCGCTGGCAGACCCGGCGGGAATCGTGGTCTCGCCGTTCAGCGGCGCGTAGTCGGTGCCGTGGAAGGCGCTGCCCGAGAGACCGTAGTAAACCTTCAGCGGTGCGGCGGTGCTGCCGCTGCGCGTGATGAGGAACATCCCGGAGTCCGGTCCCGCTTCCGATGCGCTCGCATCGACCGCGGCCACCGTGACAACCGGAGCATCGTCGTCGCTCAGGGAGACCGTGCCAGTGGTTGCGGAACCGTCGCGGAGGTAAGCCGCCGAGGTGCTGAGGGTAGCGATGATGTCTTCCGGCGTCTCGATGTTGCTGTCGTTGAGCGGCACCACGTTCACCGTAGTCGAACTTTGACCGGAAGGAATGGTCACCGTCGTCGGCAAGGCGGTGTAATCGCTGCCGGAAGTGGCGCTACCGCTCCACGCCACGGTGAGATTGAGGGAAGAGGTCGTGACTCCCGTGCGTCGGAACGTGAAGATGCCGTTGTCCGCCGGGGCCTCAAAGGCGTAGGGATCGGTCGGCGAGACCGCGACCTGCGGCAGGCTGGTGTCGTTGTCCGCAAGCGTCATCAGCATCGAGTTCGCCGAGTTCGAAAGATAGTTGCCGTTCGAAGCGAGCTGTAGCGTGACGGTCTCGGGGCCTTCCTGCGTAGTGTCGTTGGTCGGGGTCACGGTGACCGCGAGCGAGGCGGAGCCCGCGGGAATCGTGAAGGTGCGGTAAGAACCATCGGTGACGTAGTCCGGACTGAAGGTGTAGTCGGTATTGCGCGTGGCAGTGCCTCCGACCGGCGAGACGCGGACGACCAGATCGGCGGAGGTATCGCCGGTGCGGGTGAGGGTGAAGGATCCGTTGGAGCCGCCTTCGACCGGATCGGCGGTTTTCGCCAAGGCGACGAAGATGGAGTTCCCGGCAGTCCAGTCCGCGGTGTTGGTGCCGGAGACGACCGTGAGCGGGTTGATGAAAGAAGGCGTGAAGGTGAAGCCATTGAGCGTGGCCGTCAGGGTCGCCGAACCGGTCTGGATGCCGGAGAGCGCGTAGTTCCCGTCGCTATCGGTATAGGCGTACTTGGTGCCGTTGCTGACACGGACACCGGCAAGCGGCGAGGCGTTCCATGAGACATTTCCGGTGATGGACTGGCGGCCGTGGTTGCCGACATTGATGACCACATGACGGCGTGTCTTCCCGCCCTTCATGTCGGAGACGGTGAGCATCGCGGTCACCTGCGCGGTGGTCGTGAAGCTGCGGGTCACGATGGCGGCGTTCGCGGCGGTCTGGCCGTCGTCGAAATCCCACTCGTAGGCCAAGGCATCGCCATCCGGATCGCTGGCGGTGGCGGTGAAGGTCACGCTGCCGCCGGCCGAGATGGTGGTGGCGCTCGCGGAAAGGCTCACGACCGGCCCCTGATTGCCCGGGAACGGGCCACGGAAGTAAGCGACATCGAGCGAGGGCGGCGAGGTCTCGTTCTTCGCGAGCACGGTGAAATGAATGTCCGCCTCCGGATCGGAGAAGGTCCTGCCCACGCGGATGCCGCCATCGCCCTTGCCTCCCGAACTGCCAGGCGTGGTATCGAGCAAGTGCCCGGCATTGCTACCCATGCCGCTGTAGATCACGAGCGCCTGGTCGGCCACCTTTGCCGGGTGGTATTCGAGGTTGTAGCCGCGGATGCTATCCTTCGCCACGCTGAGGGAGTAGCGCTTGCCTTCCTCAAGCCGCGGCTGGTCGTAGGCGTGGAGGCGGAAGACGCCATTCGCCTTCGGAAGGTGGACATAGCTGTCGGGAAGCCAGCCCAGCGCGCGCTTGCTGACGGTGTTGTAATGTGCGCCGAAACCGCCGCCGCCGCCCATCACATCGAAGGAGTTGCCGTATTCCTGATTCTGGCCGTTGCCGTAGGCGGTGCCGTCGCTGGTTTGCCAGAAGTTCGCATGGCTGCGGCCGAGGGAGTGGCCGCATTCGTGGTTGATCACGTCCATGCCTCCCCACCCCAGCCAGACGCTATCGCCGCCGCCCCAGGAGGCACCGGAGCGAAGACCGCCGTTCACGCGGACGATGATACAGTTGTACTGGCTCGGATCGTAGCCAAGCTTGCGGGCTTCGGCGCGGGCCTGGGTCTGCATCGTGCCGAGGCCATCGACCTCGCTGTCCTTCGCAATGTACCACGCGAGGGTCTGGGGAAGCGTAATGAGCGGCGTGACCGTGGCGGTGGTGGTCATCTTGCCGTAGGAACTTTCGAGGAAGAAGCGGGTGGTGTTCCGCATGTCGGCCACGGCCTGGTCCTCGGTATTCGGCGGAGCCATCTGGTCGGGATAGGTCGCGCGGATATAGAGGCAGCGGAAATTGCCAATCGCCCGCGACGAGGTGCCGGGGAAGGCATCCATGAAGAACGCGGGGCCACCCGGTCCGCTGGCTTGGACGAGGGTGCGGTACTTTTCATCCAGTACGGTCACGTGGGCACCGTTGCAAAGGGTGATGATGCGTTCGCCGACTTCGACGGTCGGGCTGTCTTCCGTCACCGCTTCGCCCGATGCCAGTTCCTCGGTGGACTCGCCGGAGACCGGGCAGACATCCTCGACCACGGTGCCCGCGGGGATCTTTTCACCGACCTCAAGGGGACGGACCGGACTTTCCGCGACGGCGAATTCGCGGTCCACGGCGACGCCACGGAGCGGGATCTTCTTCCGTGACATGACCGGAAGCATCTCGCCGAAGACCCGTGCCTTGTAGCTCATCCCCCGAGCTTCGAAATAACGGAGGGTCAAGCCTCCTGCGGGCATTTCCTCACCGGGGCCGGGACGACCGAGATAAACGTTGTAATCGCCGGTAGCGGAGACGGGTTCTTCCAAGGATTGGACGATCCCGGCGGGCAGATCCTGACGGACGACGCGAGGAACCGCCTGCTCCAAGGCGAGACGGGGATCGGCCGCGATAAGAGCCTTGAACTCGGAACGACGTTCGGCGGCAAGCTTGGCGCCTTCTTCCAACAAGGCATCCCGATCATCGGCTTCCGCGGCGGCCCAGCGGTCGAGCCACCCGTTGAAGGCGTCGATCTTCGCGAAGTCGGGTTCACGGACGGGCTCGCCCGCCCACTTGCCGAAGCCAAGCGGCTCCGCAGGCGCTTCGGCTTTTTCCTCCAGGACGGGAGGTTGGAGAGCCGGGGCGGGACGGACCGACGAAGCGGTTGGAAGCGATGACGGTTCCGAAGCAGCGGGGTGGTCGCGGCGCAGGAATGGCGGGGTCAGGGCGATCAGGCAGAGAGCCGTGATCGCAACAGAACGGCGGGTGAAGGGCATGGGTTTTTTACGGGAGAGACCCCCTAACACCGACACTTCTTAACAGTTACGGCGGCAAAAACTGACGGGTCGATCAGCCTTTCCATCATGGAGGTAGCAGAAATCTCACAAACTTCAAGCATTTGAATGACGTTATTTTGGAAGCGATTCCGCGCTGGTAGAACGCCGGGCACCGCGGCGTAATGGGCGCACATGATTTCGAAGAATTGCTCCCTGATCCTCGCATTGGCGGCATTGACGATGCCGGTCGCCGCGGACGTCCGGCTGCCCAAGATATTCACGGACGGGGCGGTGCTCCAAAGGGACCGCGGGGTGCCGGTGTGGGGCACGGCGACGCCGGGGAAGAAGGTGACGGTGAAATTCGCCGGGCAGGAGAAGTCGGTCCAAGCGGGTGGCGACGGAGAGTGGCGCGTCGATCTCGACGCCCTGCCCGCGAGCGCCGAACCGAGGGTGATCGAGGTTTCGGAGGAAGGTGCCAACGCGCTTCAGGTGAAGGACGTGCTGGTCGGTGAAGTCTGGCTCGCGAGCGGCCAATCGAACATGGAATGGAACGTCAGCGGGGCGCGGAAGGAAGACCAGGACATCGCGAACAGCGGACCGGTTCCCCTGCTCCGCCTGCTCACCGTGCCGAAAAAGGTTTCGCCTCACCGGCAGGATGACTTCGAGGGCGCGTGGCAATCCGCGACTCCGGAGACCAGCCGCGGATTTTCCGCGGTGGCCTACTTCTTCGGCCGGTGCCTGACGGAGGAACTCGGCGTGCCGGTGGGGCTGATCCACAGTTCGTGGGGAGGCTCGCGGATCGAGCCCTGGCTCGCGGACGAGGGCCTGGCGGATATCGAGGATTTGAAGGAGATGCGGGAATTCCGCGAGGCCCGCACGCCGGGTAGCAGCAAATACGACGAGGCGATGAAGCGCCATATCGCCGCGACGCGCGGTTGGGTGGAATCGGCGGACAAGGCGCTTCACGACAAGAAGCCGATCCCGGGGCAGCCGCCCGCGCCGCCGGTGCTGCCGGTCGGCTCGAACCAGGCGCTCGGCACCTATCAGGCGATGATTCATCCGCTGGTGCCCTACGGCCTGCGCGGCTTCCTATGGTATCAGGGCGAATCGAACGTCGGCGAGGATCTGCTCTACACTTTGAAGATGGAGGCCTTGATCAAAGGCTGGAGGAAGCAATTCGGCGTGCCGGAAGCTCCGTTCCTTTTCGTCCAGCTCGCCCCCTTCAATTACGGTGAGAACCGCGAGGGCGTGCTGCAAGGCCTGTGGATCGCGCAGCAGGAAGCGCTCAAGATCCCCCACACGGGGATGGCGGTGACCATGGACATCGGCGACCCGCGCGACATCCACCCGCGGAACAAGTCGGAGGTCGGGCGTCGCCTTGCACTGTGGGCGCTGGCCGATACCTACGGCAAGCAGGGCATCGTGAAGTCCGGCCCGATGTTCGAGAGCTTCGAGGTGGCCGGAGATGCGATCCGGGTGCGGATGAAGAGCGCGCCGACCGGGCTGGCGACGCGGGACCAGCAGGCGCCCACCCATTTCGAAGTGGCGGGACAGGACTGGATTTTCCGGCCCGCGACTGCGGAGATCTCCGGCAACGAACCCGTCATCACGCTCAAGAGCGCGGAAGTGCCGCATCCGACGATGGCGCGCTTCGCGTGGTCGCAATCGGCGCAGCCGAACCTGATCAACAAGGAAGGGCTGCCGGCGGCGGCCTTCCACACGCATTGGCCGGACGAACCCGGCATGGGCCGGAACGTGGCGCGGCACCGGTCCTTCACCTCGAGCGATCCGAATGCATCCGGCTGGAACGCGGGTCTCACGGACGGGAACTGGTGGGGCGGTGCGGGGACCTGCTTCGCGACGGGCGCGGCACCCGGTTTCCCGAAGCACGTGACGATCGATCTCGGCCGCGTCCGCGAGGTGCAGGCGGTGCGCTTCGGCGTTCCCGGCTTCGGCTCGACCAAGACGGTGGTGATTTCGCTGAGCGAGAACGGCAAGGACTTCCAGGATGCGGGCAAGCACGAGTTCGCCGGCAAGACGGAGGCCCGGGCCGAGCTACGCTTCGACAAGCGTGCGGCGCGGTTTGTCCGAGCCACCTTCCCGGATCACCACGAGCGCCAGGATCACTACAGCGAGAACCACTCGTTCCTGAGCGAACTGGAGGTGTACGGGCCGGTGAAGTGATTCGGCGGTCCCGGAGAATAACGCCGAGGAAGGCCGCGGCGGTGATCTAACAGGCGCGGCGCGGCTCAGCGCGTTCGATCGAGAAGGAAGCCGATGGCTTGATCGCCGGTTTCTCGGGGAAGATCCCACATCACGCCGCCATGACCGACGCCGGGCAGGAGGTCTCCTGCTCCCAATGCGCGGCGTCGGTGGCACGACGAGGAATGGTGAGCAGATCCGCCGCGCGGCGGGTGACACAGGACGAGCAGGTCAACGCGACAATCGTCGCGGCTCCGGCGGGCAGCAGTGCCTTGAGCGAACACATGCCTTGAGTGATCTCCCGCTAGAGCGGAATGACAAGAGGGAAAGCCGGGACGAGACAAGGGGTTCGATCGGCACAAGGAATGAAAGAAGGGTTTCCAAGAGAGCGTCGGAGTGAACCACGATGGATTGGACGAACTGGCGGGCATGGGGAATCGGCACGATGCTGGTGGCGGACGTGACCTTGGGAGCCGGTCAAGCGACAGTGGCGCCGTCCGCGACGAGGGAGGTGTTGCAAGCGTATCTGGCCCGCGAGTTTCCGGCGGAGATCGAAGAGGTCGAGGTCGGGAGCGAAAGCGTGCGGGTCAGAGGAAAGCTTGGAACGGAGGGGGATGCCTTGTTCCTCGCGGATATCCCGATGGACATGATCGAAGGCGATCCGCGGGGATGGAAGACCTTGATCGAGATTCAGAGAGATGCGACGGGAGGATTCTCCGTGCAGGTGCCGCGACTGCGGACGCGAGGTGAACGGCAGCATGATCGCCTGCTCTCGCGTTGGCAGGTCGTCAGGAAGGAAGGCAGGCGTGTCGAAGCGCTGTCGCACGCGCGCTACGCGGACAAGGTGACGTGCCGGTGCCCCGGGCTGGAACCTGCGAAGCCGAAGAACAAGAAGGGACTCGGTGGTTGGCACACGGGTTTGCTGCCGGACGAGTTAGACGAGCTCGGGATCTCCGCGGTGACGGTGAACGTGATGATCCATTCGTTGGTGTCGCTTGAGCCCGGACCCGACACCACGCCCTTCGAGTGGCAGGGCCGGACCTACTATGCGCGAGAGAAGATGCTGCAGGGTTTCGACGCGACTTTCCTCGAGGCGCATAGGAATGGCGTGATGGTCTCCGCGATCTTGCTGGTGGCGAATCCGACGAAAGACGGAAGCCCGGTGGTGAAGGCTCTCGGGCATCCCGATGCGGCCAAGGACGGGATCTTTGCGATGCCCGCCGTGACTTCGGAGGAAGGAATCTCGTTGTATGGTGCGATCTTGAATTTGATGGCCGAGCGCTGGTCACGGCCCGACGGAAAATACGGGCGGGTGCATCACTGGATCATGCACAACGAGGTGGATGCCGGCTGGACGTGGACGAATGCGGGCGAGAAGCCGGACATCGTGTACATGGATCTCTATCAGCGTTCGATGCGGCTGATGGACTTGATCGCACGGCAGTACGATCCCAACAGCCGGGCCTTCATCTCGCTCACCCACCATTGGGCGGATCGCGGGGAGCCGCGCTGGCATGGATCGCGGCGCCTGTTGGAATTGCTGCGGGACTTCTGCCGGGCGGAAGGAAATTTCCCTTGGGCGCTGGCGTATCATCCGTATCCGCAGGATCTTTTCAACCCGCGTACCTGGGAAGACGGGCAGGCAAGCTTCAGTTTCGGCAGCGAGAAGATCACACCGAAGAACCTGGAGGTGCTGGACGCCTTCATGAAGCAGCCGGCATTCCGTTACCGCGGCGAGGTGAGGCCGGTCCATTTGTCCGAAAACGGCTTCAACTCGAAGGACTACTCGGAGAAGGAGCTGGCGGACCAAGCCGCAGGGATGGCGCTGGCATGGAAGAAGATCGGGGCGCTGTCCTCGATCCAATCGTGGCAGTATCACAACTGGATCGACAACCGGCACGAAGGAGGCCTGAAGATCGGCCTGCGGAGGTTTCCCGATGATGCGGACGATCCGCTGGGGAAAAAGCCAATCTGGCATCTCTACCGCGACTTGGGAACGGAACGGGAAGACGAGGCGGCGAGACCTTACTTGAAGACCATCGGATTGAGAGACTGGAGCGAGGTTCAGCAACTGCGGATCCGTGATCAATGAGAAGGCTCGCGAACGCGGGTTAACATCTTTTAGCAAGCCGCTCAGGAGCGCCGCAACGGACCTGCGAAAAGTCAACAGGCCGGGCAGGACGGCGGAGCCGCGGGAAAGCCAACGGTGAAGGTGGTGCCGCGGCCGGAGCGGCTTTCGACGGAAATGGTGCCACGACCGGCTTCGACAAGGCCGCGGCAGATAGCAAGGCCGAGGCCGTAGCGGCCACCGGAGGCGGAACGCGATTTATCGGCGCGGTAGAAGCGGTCGAAGATGTGCGGCAGGTCGCCGACGGGGATGCCGGGGCCGTCGTCGGCAACACTGATGAAGGCGCGATCTCCTTCCTGCCAGGTGCGAACGGTGACGGTGCCGCCATCACGACCGTGATGGATGGCGTTGTCGACGAGATTCGAGATCGCCAGGA
>CBFGPU010000008.1:0-13908 GCA_965650715.1 uncultured Haloferula sp.
CCCGGCTGGAGGCATCGAAGCGGGCCCTGGCCGAGGCCGAGCCGGCACTCGCGTATGCCGAAGCGGAATTGGTCCGCTTGCGCGGGCTCGAGCAAACGCGCGCGGTGAGCAAGACCGACTTCGAACGCGCCGAAGCGGAAGCGCGAGGTCGGCGCGCGGGGCTGGAGCGGCTGAAGTCGGAGGTCACCGTGGCCGAGCGCCAGGTGGACGATTGGAAGCAGCAGGTGGACGACACGATCATCCGCGCGCCCTTCGCCGGAGTGGTCACGACGAAGGACTCGCAACCGGGCGAGATGATCTCGCCGATCTCGGCGGGCGGCGGCTTCACCCGCACGGGGATCTGCACGCTGGTGGACATGAACTCGCTGGAGATCGAGGTCGATGTCGGCGAGAGCTTCATCAACCGCGTGAAACCGGGCCAGCCGGTGGAGGCGACGCTCGATGCGTATCCGGATTGGAAGATCCCGTGCAAGGTGATCGCGATCATCCCGACCGCGGACCGGCAGAAAGCGACGGTCAAGGTGCGCGTGGGCTTCGAGCAGCTCGACCCGCGGATCTTGCCGCAGATGGGAGTGAAGGTTGCGTTCCAGAGCGAAGAGCCGGCGATCGCGGTCGCGGGAAATGCCGTCGTGGTGCCCAAGGCGGCGGTGCAGGAAAGCAATGGCAAGGGGATCGTATGGCTTGTCCGCGACGGGAAGGTCGAACGCAAGGCGGTGGGGCTCGGTCCATCGAACCGCGACGAGCAGGTGGTGACCGCCGGGGTTTCCGCAGGTGACACGCTGGTCGTCGGACCTCCCTCCGATCTTGCCGATGGCAAAGCGGTCAAAGTAGAAAAACCCTGATGAGTGATTCCCGCCAAACCCTCGTCCTGATCGACAATGTCAGCCGGACTTTCACGCGCGGTTCGCAGTCGGTCGAAGTGCTTTCCGGCCTGCATCTCGAAGTGAAGGAAGGGGAATTCCTCGCGCTGATGGGGCCGTCCGGCTCGGGAAAATCGACGCTCCTCAATCTGATCGGCGGCTTGGATCGCCCCACTTCGGGAACGGTTCAGATCGGGCCCGACCGGGTCGATCAATTGTCGGATTCCCAACTCGCCCATTGGCGCGCAAGGCACATCGGCTTCGTGTTCCAGTTCTACAACCTGTTGCCGGCGCTGAGCACGGAGCGGAATGTCGAGCTGCCCCTGCTGCTCACGCACTTGAGCAAGGTGCAGCGCCGCCAGCATGTGGCCGTCGCCCTGGAGGCGGTCGGGTTGTCTCATCGCGCCAAGGCCTTCCCCCGCACCCTCTCCGGCGGCGAGCAGCAGCGCGTCGGCATCGCGCGGGCGATCGTGACCGATCCCACGGTGCTGCTCTGCGACGAGCCGACGGGCGACCTCGACCGCAAGTCGGGCGACGAGATCCTGGCGCTCCTGCAGACGCTGAACAAGGACCACGGCAAGACCATCATCATGGTCACGCACGACCCGCACGCATCCGCTCGCGCGACCCGCACGGTGTATCTGGACAAGGGCCAGCTTTCCGACAGTCCGGAGTGAATCCACCCGCGCCATGAATTTCCTGCACTTGGTCTCGGCCGGCTTGAAGAGGAAGAAGTTCCGCACGGTGCTGACCTTCCTCTCGGTGATGGTGGCCTTCATGCTCTTCGCCTTCCTCGGCTCGATCAAGGCGGCCTTCACCGGCGGGGTCGAGCTCGCGGGCCAGGACCGGCTGATACTGCGGCACAAGATCTCGTTCATCATGACCCTCCCGCAGTCCTACCAGGCGCGCATCAAGGGGGTCGAAGGCGTGAAGGCGGTGTGCCACAACACATGGTTCGGCGGCGTCTATCAGGACAAGCCGGAGAACATGATCTTCACCTGCCCGGTGGTGCCGGAGGACCTCTTCGAGATGTTCCCGGAGTTCATCCTCAAGCCGGAGGAAAAGCAGGCGTGGCTGAACACCCGGATCGGCGCGATCGTGGGCAAGAAGTCCGCCGCGCGCTTCGGCTGGAAGATCGGCGACCGCATTCCTCTGAAGTCGGCGATCTGGGGGCAGCCCGCGGGAGCGGACCATTGGGAGTTCGAGATCGTGGGCATCTACGACGGCGCTAAGAAGAGCACCGACACGACCGGCTTCTATTTCCGCTACGACTATTTCGAGGAGGCGCGGCAGCGGGAGAAGGGAATGGTCGGGTGGTACTCGGTGAAGATCACGGATCCCGACCGGGCCGCGGAGATCGCCGCGAAGATCGACGCGGAGTTTGCCAATTCGCCCTACGAGACGAAGACCGAGGCGGAGGCCGCCTTCGTGCAGGGCTTCGCGAACCAGATCGGCGACATCGGCGCGATCACCATGGCGGTGGTCGGTGCGGTGTTCTTCACCATCCTGATCGTGGCGGGCAATACCATGGCGCAGTCGGTCCGCGAGCGCACCGAGGAACTCGGAGTGCTCAAGGCGATCGGCTTCACCAATTTCCGCGTGCTGGTGCTCGTCTTGTTAGAGTCGTGTTGCCTGGCGGTTGTCGGCGGCTTCACCGGGCTGGGGATCGCCTGGCTGATCGTGGAAACGATGGAGCCGCCGCAGATGCTGCCGCTGGTTTACATGCCCAAGCCGACCCTCATCGCCGGGGCGCTCTTCGCGCTGGGACTCGGCGTGGTGGCCGGGATCGTTCCCGCGTGGCAGGCGATGCGCCTGCACATCTCCGAAGCCCTCCGCCGTGGCGGCTGACCCTTGCTCTCCTTCCATCTCTTATATCGTCAATCTTATATCATAAATCCTATTTCGCATCTCTCCCGTGTCCGCTCTCCGCCAGATCCTTGCCATCGCGCTCTTCAACCTCCGCTCGATTCCCGAGCGCATGGGCTCGGCGCTGACCGCGGCAGTCGGCATCGCGGGCGTGGTGGGAGTGCTGGTGGGTGTGCTGGCGATCGCTCAGGGATTCCGCGCGACCCTGGTGAACACGGCCTCGCCGGAGGTGGCGATCGTCCTGCGCGAGGGGGCGGAAAACGAGATGGCCAGCGGGCTGGGGCGGGATGTCGCACGGATCATCGCGGATGCACCGGGAATCGCGCGGAACGAGAACGGGCCGATCGCTTCCGCGGAATTGTTCGTGATCATCAATCTGCCGAAGCGCGGGGCGGGGACCGATGCGAACGTCCCGTTGCGCGGCGTGCAGCAGACGGCGTACGACGTGCGCGGGACTATCAAGATCGAGCAGGGCCGGCGCTTTGAACCGGGGAAGAACGAGGTGATCGTGGGCACCGGCGCGGTACGTTCCTTCAGCGGCTTGGACCTGGGGAGCGAGGTGAAGATGGGCCAGGTGATCTGGAAGGTGGTGGGGATTTTCTCGGCGGATGGCGGCGTGGCGGAATCCGAGATCTGGGCGGACGGTGACGTGCTGGCACCGGCCTACAACCGCAGCGAGAACTTCCAGTCGGTGGCGGTTCGTCTGGAGTCCAAGGACAAGTTCCAGGAATTCGAGGATGCGCTGACTTCCGATCCGAGGCTGACCGTGAAAACACAACTCCAGGCGGACTTCTATGCGGAGCAGTCGAAGATGATGACGATGTTCATCACCACCATCGGCTTCTTCATTGCCAGCCTGATGGCGATCGGCGCGCTCTTCGGGGCGCTGAATACGATGTACAGCGCGGTGGCGGCGCGGACGCGGGAGATCTCGACGCTGCGCGCCTTGGGCTTCGGCAGGGGACCGGTGGTCGCGTCGATCCTGGTGGAGTCGGTCATCCTGTCCCTCGCCGGAGGTGCGGTCGGGGCGCTCGCCGCATACCTCCTTTTCGACGGCTACCGGGCTTCCACCATGAACTTCTCAAGCTTCAGCCAGGTCACCTTTTCATTCCGCGTCACCCCTCCCTTGCTGGCGCTGGCCATCGTCTTCGCCACCTTGATCGGACTGGTCGGCGGCATCCTCCCCGCCATCCGCGCCGCCCGTCTTCCCATCGCCTCGGGCTTGAGGGAATCGTGATGCCCTGCGCGGCGCTTGCGGTGCGGGGACGCCGAGTCTAGAGCATGCGCTCGATATGGAACATCACGTGTATTTCTGGTTGAAGGAAGAGCGGAAGAACGAGGCCGATCTGAGGGCTTTCGAAGCCGGCCTGAACGACCTGTTCAAGGTCAAGGGCTGCACCGGAGGTTTCTGGGGGGTGCCGGCGAAGGTGATGGAGCGGCCCGTAATCGACCAATCCTGGGACTACGCCACCACCATGACCTTCCCTTCCGTCGAGGCGCAGGATGCCTATCAGGAAGATCCGGACCACTACGTGTTCATCAATTCCTTCAAGGACTGGTGGGCGAAGGTCGAAGTGAAAGACCTGGAGAGGAAGATGCGGTAAGTTCCAAGATCCAAGGTCCAAGTTCCAAAGGACCTCCGACCTCCGGCCAATGAAAGCGCTCCAACTCGTCGCCCCCTCCGAACTCGCGGTGGTCCAACTACCGATGCCCGAGCCGCGGGCCGGCGAAGTCCGCCTGCGCGTGAAGGCCTGCGGGATCTGCGGCAGCGACCTGCACGGCATGGACGGCAGCAGCGGCCGGCGGATCCCGCCGATCGTGATGGGACACGAGGCAAGTGGTACGGTGGATGCCGTAGGTGAGGGCGTGACGGCCTGGAAGCCGGGCGACCGCGTGACCTTCGATTCCACCGTCTGGTGCGGCGAATGCGGCTACTGCCGCGAAGGCCGGGTGAATCTCTGCGATTCACGGCAGGTGGTGGGCGTGTCCTGTGCCGAGTTCAAGCGGGACGGCGCTTTCGCGGAATTTGTCACGCTCCCGCAGCGGATCCTCCACCGCCTGCCGGAGGACCTGTCCTTCGGGGAAGCGGCCTTCGCCGAGCCGGTCGGCGTCGCGCTCCATGCGGTGCGCAGGGCGGGGGACGTGGGCGGAGCTACGGTGCTTGTCGTAGGTGCGGGCTTGATCGGGCTGCTGATCGTCCAGGCGTTGAAACATGCGGGAGCCGGGAAGGTGATCGCGGTGGATCTCGATCAGGGGCGCTTGAAGCTCGCCCGCGAGCTGGGGGCGGATGAAGCGCACCTTTCGGGAAGCGGAATGCCCCCCCTCCTGGTGGATGTCGCGATGGAAGTGGTGGGTGCCGCGCCGACCGTCGATCTGGCGATCCGCTCGGTGAAGAAGGGCGGGAAGGTCGTGCTGGTCGGGAATCTCTCGCCGAACGTACCGCTGCCTTTGCAGATCGTGGTGACGCGGGAGCTGGACGTGCTTGGCTCCTGCGCGATTGCCGGGGAGTATCCCGAAGCGCTCGAGGCCATCGCTTCCGGAGCGATCCGGGTGAAGCCGCTGATCACGGCCAGTGTCGCGCTCGACGAAGGGGTCGATGCCTTTGCCAAGGCAAAGGCTCCCGGTGCGCTGAAAGTGTTGATTTCCGATCCTTCATGAACCCCTTCGACCTCACCGGAAAAACCGCCCTCGTCACCGGAGCCAGCCGCGGGCTTGGCAAAGGCTTCGCCCTCGCGCTCGCCCGGGCCGGGGCGGATGTGGTGGTGACCAGCCGCACGCTCGCCTCGCTGGCGGATACCGTCGCCGAAATCGAAGCCCTCGGCCGCAAGGCCTGGCCGGTGGTGCTGGACGTGCGCGAGCAAGCGAGCATCGAGGCCGCCGCGGAGTCCGCGTGGGCCGCGGCGGGAAAACTCGACATCCTCGTGAACAACGCCGGCTGCAACGTCCGCAAGCCCGCGCTCGAAGTCACATGGGACGATTGGAACCTGATCCTCGACACCAATCTCCGCGGCGTCTTCTTCACCGCCCAGGCGATCGCCCGCCGTATGGTCGGGCGCGCTTACGGGCGGATCATCAACATCGGCTCCGTCACCTGCGTGAATGGCTACGCTGGCCTCGCTCCTTATGGCGCGAGCCGCGGCGGCGTGAAGCAGCTCACCATGAGCCTCGCGGACGATTGGGGAAAACACGGCATCACCGTCAATTGCCTCGCGCCCGGGTGGTTCAAGACCGCGCAGAACGCGGTGATGTACGAGGACGAGGGCTGGGTCGACTACCTCACCGACCGCATCCCGCTCAAGCGCCCCGGCGCACCCGGCGATCTCGATGGCACCCTCGTCTTCCTCGCTTCGGATGCCAGCGCTTACATGACCGGCCAGACCTTGCTGGTCGATGGCGGCATCTCCGTGGGAGCGGTCCGGGCCGTTCCGAAGAAGTAGCTACGCCCCCCGCTTCCAGAGCCAGACGGTGCCGTCCTCCGGGTGTTCGACGGCCCCTTCGAAGGTGAAGCCGGCCTTCTCGCAGATCCGTGTCGAGGGGCTCTTCTCCGGCAGGGTGTGGGCGATCAGCGTGCGGGCCCCCGGCGTCTCCTTCGCGATCTTCACGAGCTGCCCCGCCATCCATGAGCCGTAGCCTTTCCCCTCGTAGGGCGGGAAGGTGAACCACGCGAGTTCCACCGTGCCGGTATCGTCCGGCGGGCCCTTGAAGGCGCAGGTCCCGACCACCGCGCGGTGCTCCGTCATGGCAAGGTAGCCGCACCAGGGCGGGGTGTTTCCCATCGCCACCGTTCCGTTGATCACGTCCATGAGGATCTCGGAAACGGCTTCGTAATTCGTGCAATCGAACTCCATTTCCGGAGTGATCGGGATGATGGTCGGCGTCATGGATAGGACTGCATCTTCTCGCGGGATGGCCGCTTGCCAAGTTCCTTCCTTGTCCGGGCGGGCTTTGGGGAATCGCGGAATCCGGCCGCAGCCGTCCCCCCGGAGCCGTGCCCCGCGATCTTTCAAGTTCCCGTGCATGGCGCGAATTTTGCCGATTTTGATAAACCTTTCCTCCCCGGAACGACGAATGTTCGGGAGCCCGGACTCGGTTACCTTGAGCAAACCCATGATACGCCTCGTCTCCTTCACCTGCTGTCTCACGTTCGTGGCCGCCACCGCATGGTCAAAGGCTCGCCTGCCAAGGAAGCGGCGGGCCGGATGAAGGTCCCCGCCGGGTTTGCCGTGGATCTCATCGCCTCCGAGCCGGAGGTGGTGCAGCCGATCGCGATGTGCTTCGACCACCGCGGCCGCATCTGGGTGGCGGAGGGCATGACCTATCCGACCCGCGCGCCGGAGGGCCAGGGCAAGGACCGCATCCTCATCCTGGAAGACGCGGATGCCGACGGCAGCTTCGAGACCCGCAAGGTCTTCGCGGAAAACCTCAATCTCGTCAGCGGCATCGAGTGCGGCTTCGGCGGGCTTTTCGTCGGGGCTGCTCCGTACTTCATGTTCCTGGCGGACGCGGATGGCGACGACCGCGCCGACGGCCAACCGGAAATCCTCCTCGATGGCTTCGGCTATCACGACACGCACGAGACGCTGAACTCCTTCATCTGGGGTCCCGATGGCTGGCTCTACGGCTGCCACGGCGTCTTCACGCACTCGCGTGTCGGCAAGCCCGGCACCCCCGACAAGGAGCGCGTCCCGATCAATGCGGGCATCTGGCGTTACCATCCGGTGAGCCGGAAGTTCGAGGTCTTCGCCTGGGGCACGTCGAATCCCTGGGGGCTCGACTTCAACGACCGCGGCGAGGCCTTCTGCGAGGCCTGCGTGATCCCGCACCTCTGGCACATCATCCCCGGCGCTTATTATCAGAGGCAGGCGGGCTCGCACTTCAACCCGCACATCTACGATCCCATCGAAACGATCGCCGATCACCGGCACTGGGTCGGGGATATCCGCGATCACGCCCACTGGGGTCACGAGAATGCGATCCCGAAGAACGTCTCGGAAGCCGGTGGCGGTCACGCCCACTGCGGCTTCGCCATTTGCCTCAGCGATGCCTTCCCGAAGGACTTCCGCGACAGCGCGATCTTCTTCAATATCCACGGCCACCGCCTCAACCGCGACACCCTGGTGCAAAAGGGCTCGGGCTTCGTCGGCAAGCACGCGCCGGACCTGATGCTGACCATGGACGAGTGGTTCCTGGGCGTGGCCATCGAGCCGGGGCCGGATGGCGCGCTCTATTTCACCGACTGGCACGACGAGACGAGTTGCCACCGCCCCGACCCCGAGCGCTGGGATCGCGGGAATGGCCGCGTCTTCCGCCTGCGTCATGGCGAGGTGAAACCTTGGAAGGGCGATCTAACAAAACTCTCCGACCTCGAGCTCGCGAAGCTCCAGGCCGGTCGCGACGAATGGGCGCTGCGGACCGGGCGTCGCATTCTTCAAGAGCGGGTGGCGAAGGGTGCCGATCTCGATCCGGCGGCCCGGGAGTTCCTGGTGAAAACCCTGCTCGATCATCCCGATGAAACGCGCCGCTTGCGGGCGATGTGGTGCCTGGGCACATGCGGTGGCATGGGCAAGGAGGTGATGTTCACGGATGCCAGCGAGTGGATCCGCGCATGGTCGGTGAGACTGGCCGCGCAGGCATCGCGCTCGATCGATGCCGCGGCCTGGCACGGACTCGCGGAGAAAGAGCAGTCGCCGGTGGTGCTGCTTTCGCTCTGCTCTTCCCTGCAGAAGCTCACCCCGCGCCACGCCATCGGGATCGCGGAGCGGATCGCTCCGAAGATGGATGCGAAGGATCCGAATCTCACCCGCATGTTCTGGTTCGGCTTCGAGGCCCTGGTGCCGCGGAACGAAAAGCTCGCGGTGCAGGTCGCTTTGAGTTGTCCCGACGAACGCCTCCTCGCATGGACCGCGCGCCGCCTTTCTTCGCCCGATGCCTTGCTGGAGGCCGCCCCCGCCGCCGGGCCGAAGACGGCGGCCCTCCTCGCCGCCTTGGCCGGACGTCTCGATCAAGCGCCGGACGAGCGCTTGTCTCCTGCGCATCTCGAGGTGCTGGCGAAACTGGCGGCATCCGGCGATGCAGCCGTGCGCGGGAAAGCCGGGGCTCTTTCGGCACGCGGGGGCGACAAGCAGGCCATGGCCAAATTGTGGGCCACGCTGGAGGATCGTAAGGCACCCACGAAGGATCGGCTCGAGGCCTTGCGCCTGCTCGGCACTTCGCTCGCCCCGGATGACGATGCCCGCCTCTCCGGCCTGACGGACGACCCCGCGCTCCGCGTGCCCGTGCTGCTTGCCCGCCCGGCCCTGCTCGATTTGCCCGCCACCGGCGACCGGGTGGCGGGGTTCACCCCGGCCGAAAAGCTCGCCGTCAGCCGCCTCGCCGCCCGCGAGGGAAAGGTCGCCCGTTTGCTCGAATGGCTCGCCGCGAAGAAGCTGCTCGACAAGGACGTGCCGGCCGATGCCGTCGCGCGCCTGCGCGAAGTACGGGATGCATCGTTGTTGGAGCGGATCGAGGCCCGCTGGGGCAAGCAGACCTCCGATCAAGCCGCACGCCGCGCGCTCGTTTCCCGGTGGCGCGGCAAACTCACGCCGGAGACTCTCGCGAAAGCGGAGCTGCCGGAGGGGCGCGCGATCTTCGATCACACCTGTGCCGCCTGCCACAAGCTCTTCGGCGAGGGTGCGGACATCGGCCCGGAGCTCACCGGCGGCGAGCGCGGGAATCTCGATCACTGGCTGGACAACATCCTCGATCCCAATGCGCTCATCGGGCAGGGCTACGAGTTGCACCAGATCGAGAAGAACGACGGCTCGGTCGTCACCGGCATGCTCGCCGCACAGAACGACAGCGAACTGGTCCTCAAGATGGTCGGTGTCGAGACCCGCATCGCGAAAAAGGACATCAAGTCCGACAAGGCCCTCGGCATGTCGATGATGCCGGAGGGCTTGTTGAACGGCCTCTCCGATGCCGAGGTCCGCGACCTCATCGCCTACCTCATGGCCCCGGCGCAGGTGACTCAAGGAGCGCCGGCGTCCCGCCGGTGACCTCCACCAAATTTCCTCCGCACTAATCCCGATCTGAAATTCGGCATCTCCTGATTTTCAGACCATAGGAATTTTCAGGCTCCGCTGAAATTCCACCTCCCCCTTTCCTCCGCGGCGACCCGGCCTATCTTTCCTCAGGGCCGTTCGCGGTTCCAGCGCGGCCCTCCCGATGAGATCCGCACTTCCAGCGCTGCTACTCGCGTTCGCCTCCTGCTCCCAGGCGCTCACCATCGAGATCCGCTACGAACTGTCAGGTAGCCAATTCTACAATCAGCCGGGAGCGAAGGAAGCGCTCCGCGCCGCCGCCGATTTCTATGAGGATCTGATCACCGACCAGTTGGGGCCGATCAATCCCGCCGACTACAAGGGCGCGGTGTGGACCCCCACCTACGCCAACCCGATCACCGGCGCGGAGGTGGCGATGACCGCGCAGGCGAATCTGGTGGTCCCGGCGGACACGATCATCATCTACGCGGGCTCTGCGAATCTGGGAGCCCCCGCCGCGCGGGCGGGGGCGGGGGCCGCCAAGCTCTCGTCCGGCGGCGGCCTGGTGTGGTGGAACCAGGTTTACAACCGCGGCGAGCCGGGAGCGATTCGGATCCTCTCGTCGGGTTGGGGACCGCCACCCACGGACTTCGCCCCATGGGGCGGCGTGATTTTCTTCAACTCCGCGATCACGAACTGGAACTTCTCCACCAGCAATGCCACCGGCACCACCAGCCCGGATGCCCTTTCCGTGGCGCTCCATGAGCTCGGCCATATCCTCGGTTTGGGAATCTACCGGACCGACTGCAGTTGGCTCACCTTGATTTCCGGTGGCCGCTTCACCGGACCGCTGGCCACGCAATCCTTCGGCACCAGCCCGCCGACGGATGGCACCCACGTCGTTACCGGAGCCGCCAGAAGCCCGGCCTACGGCTGCTTCGGCATTCCCCACGGCACGCCGGTGTTTCCCCTGATGTCGGCGAGCTTGCCGGCCTCCCATACCTTCAATGTCCCCACCGACCTGGATGTGGCGATGCTCCGGGATATCGGCTGGGAGCTGACGCTGCCGGAGCGGCCCGTCCTGATCTCGAAAGAGGCGGATACCACGCAACTCGCGGTCATGACCTCCACCGGATTCCTGTACGAGATCCATCGTAGCAGGGATCTCGTGACATGGGGTAACCCCCTCGCGACTCTGTCGGGAAACGGGGGAGTCTTGACCTGGTTGGATCCTGTCGCGCCTGCAAAGGCGAATCCCGCCACCGCCAAGGCCTTCTACAAGGTGGAACGCTCCGCCGCAGCCGCAGCCGCTCCGGTCAAGGCCGCCGTGACCGGCGAGCCGGCCCCCATGCCCGGCGGAACCGTCCTCGGCCCTCCGGTCGGACCCAAGCCCGTGATCTGCGATTGCGGCAGGCACCATTGACGATTCCCCCGCAGCGGCGCAGCCGCCTTGGACTGCGGCGCCCCGCTCTGCCCGTTACCCGCATCTCGCATGAGGGAAAACGCGTCAGCGACTGGGAGCGCGGAGCCTCTGGCCCGCAGAAGCAACGCAGCGGTGGTTTGTTCGCGCGATCTGCACGCATACCGCCGTCTCCCTCCATCCGGGCCACAGGAAGATGCGGCGACAAGGGCACCTTCTGCGGGCCAGAGGCTCCGCGCCCCCAGCAACTGCCGCATCCTGGCCACATGAAATGTGGGTAACGGGCAGAGCCTGCTGTCGCTTTCCGATGAAGCCCGCTGCGAGGCTTCGAAGCAAAGGAGAAGCGCGCGCAAATTCAAGGAACCCAGCCTACAGCGTTGGGACTTCGGTATCGCCGGATTGCGCGGAGATGGCACTTGATCCCTCCGCATCCCATCCCATCCCATCCCATCCGGTATCCGCATCCGACCACATCCGATATCCCGAAGGGATTGCGTCCCGAAGCCCGGGGTTGCGAGGGAACCGAGCTACCCCGGGAAACCCCCGCCGGCATCACCTACCTCGCAAGAGGTTGTGGCCATGGACATCCCCGCATACCTCACCGCCCGGTTCACCTCTCCGTTCCGCAGGACCTTCAGCCGGCCTCCATCGTTCCGCTCACCTCCATTCTTATCCCATTCATCCCATCCATCATGGTCCCCGCCTGCCTTTCAGATTTCGCGTCCGTTTCGCGACCTTTCGCGGTTAAAACCAAATTCCCCCGCAACCTCACGGCTCCGGAACCGGATTTCCCCTTGCCTGAAGATACCACCGCTTGGTCCGGATCTTCTCCATCCGCATGCATCCCGTCCATTTGACCCATCCGCTGATTTTTCAAAGTGTGGGTCCATTTGCCTTCCAGGCTATCTCCGCTGCGGCGAGCCATGGAAACGTTGGACCTCCGGTCATCCAGGGTGTCCTTGAAGGTATAGGACGCCATCCCCACCCGCCCCCCGGAAGTTTGACTTCCCCCCTCGGCCTCCACTATTCTGACAGTCCACGGGCGATCACCTCGCCGTTTACCTCCCTACCTCCCCTTCCACCCATGATCCGCGCCCTTGCCGCCGCGTGCCTGCTGGCGTGTCCGCAGACGGAAGCACTCACCATCGAGATCCGCTATGAGTTGGCGGGCAGCGCGTTCTTCGACCAGCCCGGCGCGAAGGAAGCGCTGCGCGCCGCCGCGGACTTCTACGAGGATCTGATCAGCGACCAGCTCGCCGCCATCGACTCGGCGCAGTTTCCGGGCAGTTCGTGGATCCCCACCCATGCGGATCCTCTCACCGGGCTTCCGGTCAATATGGTCGCCCAGACGAACCTCGTGGTTCCCGCGGATACCATCATCATCTATGCGGGGTCGATGAATCTCGGCGCTGCCGCCGCCCGGGCCGGTGCCGGCGGCGCGGTCCTCAATGTCGGCGGGCCGCTCGGGTGGTGGAACCAGTTGATCGGCCGCGGGGAGGCAGGGGCATCGCAGATCGTGGGCGGAGCCTACACCCTGAACCCCACCGACTTCGGCCCCTGGGGAGGCGTGATCTTCTTCAACTCCGCGGTCGCGAATTGGAACTTCTCCACGACCGATGCCACCGGCACCGCCGGCCCCGATGCCCTGTCGGTGGCGCTCCACGAGATTGGGCACATCCTGGGACTCGGTACCTATCGCGCGGATTGCAGCTGGACCACCCTGATCAATCCCGCGAACGGGCTCTTCACCGGCACGCTGGCCACGCAATCCTTCGAGTCGAATCCGCCCACCGATGCCGTGCATGTCCTCCCCGGGAGCAAGAAGAGCGGTGCCTACGGCTGTTTCGGCGTGGCCCACGGGGCGCTGGTGACACCCTTGATGTCGGCGGCATTGCCTGCGTCTAACAGCTTCCACGTGCCTGCGGACCTGGACCTCGCGATGCTGCGGGACATCGGCTGGCAGCTGGCGCTCCCGGAACGGGCACCGGCGGTTTCGAACCTTCCCGCCGTGACGCTGGCGGTGCCTACGACCACGGGATTCAACTACGAGGTCCGTCGTAGCACGGATCTCGCTTCCTGGGGAGCACCGGTCGAGGTCCTGCAAGGGAACGGCCTCACGATGACCTGGGTCGACCCCGCAGCGTCTCCAAAGGCATTCTATCGCGTCAACCGGCTCGCGGATGCGGTGGCCGCGGTTGCGCCGGTGAAGCAGATGGCCGTCGGATCGTCGGCTCCCGTCCTCGCGCCCCCCGCCGCGCCGTCGCCCGTGATGTGTAACTGCGGGGGCCTCCACTGAGCGGGGCGGCCGAAGGCTTGTCTGGGTTTTCGCCCCCGTGCCCTCCTTCCTGCGGAAGGCACGGGGGCGACAGCCATCAATGCGGCCGGATCCGGTCAGATCCGGAATTGCCACATGGCTTCGGTATCGCGGTCGCGCCATGCGGGGCGGCGCGCGATCGGGTCCTGCAGCGTGCGAACGGCCTTGCGGCCGCCGGTGAAGACGAAGCTTTCGACTTCGATCTCCACCACCTCGAGACCCATGTAGTAGGTATCCCGAAGGGTGCTAACAGCCTCGGCCCCGAAGGCCTTGGCCAGGTGCTCGCGCAGCAGGGCTGCTTCCTTCCTGCCGAGGAAGAGAGTCAGCTCGCCGTCGAACACCATCGTCGGCCAGGTGAGGCCGGGCACCGTCTCGACCGCCTTGAAGAGGCGCGGGAAACGCTGCACCTCGCTCTCGAAATCCTGCTGG
>CBFGPU010000009.1:0-13876 GCA_965650715.1 uncultured Haloferula sp.
CGGAAATCGCGCGAATCCTGAAGGTCTCCGAGGGAACCGTGCGGTCCCGCCTGCACTATGCCCACCTGCAACTCCAGTCGAAGCTACAGGACTACTGGGAGTGAGGATTTTGAAAAAACTCCTTGCAAAGAGCGCGGAAATTTTAGATTTATTAACCATCAATCGCCGTGAAGCCGACTGTTGAAGAGATTGGAACCCTGCTTGCCCTCAAGCGCCACGAGCGCCCTGAGGAAGGGTTCCTCGACGATTTCCTCCGGGATTTCCATCAACGGCGGCGTGAAGAGGAGTCGCGGAAAGCGGGTCCGGCCGGTTGGTGGCACCGGTTGTCCGCATGGGCGACCGACCTCGGAGCTTCCAAGTGGGCCTATGGTGCCGGTCTGGCATACGCCACGGTGATGGCACTCTTCCTCCTCTCTCCGGATCCGGTTCAGGTCCAGCAGGCACCGGTGGTGCCGGCGAAGTACCAGGTGCAACCGGCGGAGCCTGCCGTGATCGAGCAATTGGATGCGCTTGACCTGCGTCCTTCGTCACAGGGCACCACGGGCGAGCAGGAGTTCTGAAGCTCACCTTCCGGATGACTTGCTTCCCTTGGCGGTGCCTGCCGGCACTGGTCGCGGTTTTTTGCATTTCCGCTGCCGCGGATGCCGCGGAGTCCTCCTGTGCGGCGACTTTTCCCGGACCGGCGGGTGAGGTGCAGTCGGCCGCTTTCGCGATCGGAGACGGACGGTACTACGTCGCGGTGGCCCTCTCGGGGGTGCAGGCGGATGGAGGGAAGCTCCGCTCCGACGGGCGGGTGCTGCCCGCCGAATTGTTTGTAGATCCGGTTTCGCGCCTGGTCATCTTCCGGGTCGAAGGTCCACCCGGCAGGGCGCTTGCGCTGGGGAAATCCCAAGCTTCAGCCGGGGCGGAACTGAAGGCACAGGCCGGAAGCACCGGCCGGACGACGGGTTGGGTGAAGCAGATCAACGGCAAGATGCTGCCGCTTTCACTGCTGAAGGTCGAATACAGGGAAGCCGCACCGCCGGCGGGGACTCCCCTGTTGGATGCCGGCGGTGCGGTGATGGCGATCGCACACCAGACGACCGCCCCGAAGGCTGGCTATGCGATTCCCGCGGAGGTGGTGAAGCGGGTCCTGGAGGACGTGCAGGGCGACGGGAAGGTGTCGCGCGGCTGGATCGGCTTGAAGCTTCTGCCGCAATCGTCGACACCGCAGGTGACGAAGGTTCAGGAGGGCTCCCCTTCGGCCAAAGCGGGGATTCAGGCGGGGGACGTGCTGATGGAGGTGGGCGCGCGACCGCTGAACGATTACGCGGATGCGGTGAATGCCTTCTATTTCCTGCGGCCGGGTGTGCCCGCGGCCTTGCGCGTGAAGCGCGGGGAGAAGGAGATCTCGGTCTCCGTGACGCCGGTGGAACGGCACGGCGAGTGAATTCCGTCCCCAACTGCATGGACGGGATCGACAAGAGGACTCTGGGAGAAGCCGCAAAGGGCAAGGCAGGTGAAGAAACCTTCGCCACCTTGCTGGCCCGGCGGGACTTTGAATTGGAGGAGATCGTCTCGCGCGGGACGGCGAGCCCCGAGGGATTCTGGTATGACCAAAAGCGGGACGAATGGGTATTGCTGGCCAAGGGCGAGGCGACGCTGCGCTTCGAGGACGAGCGGCTCATCGATCTGAAGGCGGGCGACCACGTGGTGATTCCCGCCAGGACGAGACACCGGGTGGAATCCACCTCCGCGGATGCCGTGTGGGTGGCATTGCACTTCCGGCCTGAAGCCGCAGGCTCTTCCGCTGAACTACGGTAAAGGTAGTAGGCAGCAGTTCGCCCGGAGCGTCTCGATATTCATCCTGACGCCGGGATCGCCTCCCCCGCCCTCACCGTGTAGCGGTTCATGCCGCCGAGGCCCTGCGATTCATCGAGCCAGCCCAGGTGGGTGGTGGTGATCCATTTCTGCGCGGCGGCAGGCAGGGCGTGCAGGACGGCATTGCGGCGGCCGGGATCGAGTTCGCCGAAGACATCGTCGATGAGGTAGACGGGCAGGCTGCCGCGGGCCCCCGCGAGCGTTTCACCTTGGGCCAGCTTGAGCGCGAGGGCGAGGGTGCGTTGCTGGCCCTCGCTGGCGAACTCGGCGGCGGATAGACCGTTGATCGAAAGCAATAGGTCGTCCCGGTGCGGGCCGACGAAACTCTGGCGCTGGCGGCGCTCGCGCTCGCGGGCTTGCTCCATCGCGGCGCGGAGATCGGTGCCGCCGGCGGGGCGGTAGTCGAGCGCGAGAACCTCATCGCGCCCGCTGACCTCGCGTTGCGCGGTGGCGGCACGGGGCCCAAGCAGACTGGCGATACGGGCCCGGGCAGCGACAAGGATGCTTCCTTCCGCGATCATCACTTCCTCATAGGACAAGATCTCTTCCTCGCGCGGGCGGGGATCCTTGAGGAGGAGATTCTTCGCCTTCAGCGCACGGCGGTAGCGGGCCAGGGCGCTGCGGTAGCCGGGCTCAATCTGCGAGCCGATGAAATCGAAATAGCGGCGGCGACCTTCCGCCGAGCCGCGGACAAGATCGAGGTCCTCGTTGCCCATCCACACGATCAAGCCGCCATCGGCGAGATAAGCCCCCGGGCCGTCGCGGGGCTCGGCATCGACCGATAGCTCCAGCCCGCCCTGCCAGCGGACCCGGCGCTCCATTTCCCATGCCTCCCCGGCGATACCGAAGCCGGTGGGGCTCCCGATCCGGGTCAGCGCGGGCATCCGGCGGGTGCGGGGCGAATGCAGGCGGACCAGCACGCAGACCGCCTCGAGGATCGAGGTCTTCCCCTGCGCGTTGTCGCCGGTGAAAACGGCACCGGCCGCGGGAATTTCCAGCGAGAGGCTGGAAAAGCAGCGGAAATCGACGGCGCGGAGGGTGCGGAGCACGGGGGAAGTAGCGAGTAGCAAGTAGCAGGTAGCAAGGGAGAAAAGGCCCCGAAACAGCGCAAGTCGCCGGCTCCGCCGGGCAAGCTCCCCCGCTACCCGCCACTCGCTACTTGCTACTTGCCTCCCGCCGTGCATCCTCTCCGCCCGCTCATGGCAGGGCCTCGTTTCCAAGCACTTCCCGGTTTCCGCGATTTCCTCCCGAAGGATGTCGCGGCACGCAACTATTTGTTCGAGACCTGGCGCTCGGTCGCCCGCCGCTACGGCTTCGTCGAGTACGAGACGCCGCTGCTGGAGGACACCGGATTGTATCTGAAGAAATCGGGCGGCGAGCTGTCCTCGCAGCTTTTCCGTTTCGAGGACCAGGGCGGGCGCGACGTGACGCTGCGGCCGGAGGTAACCGCCTCGCTGGCGCGCTTGGTCGCCCAGCACCAGCGGGATTTCCCGAAGCCGCTGAAGTGGTTCGAGATCGGCCAGTGCTTCCGCTACGAAAAGCCGCAGAAGGGTCGTGGCCGGGAGTTCTTCCAATTCAACGTCGATATCCTCGGCGAAGCAGGGCCACAGGCCGATGCCGAATTGATTGCCTTGGCGATCGACACGATGCTGGCCTTCGGCTTCGAGGCGGGTGACTTCGTCGTGCGGGTGTCCGACCGGCAGGCTTGGCTCGACTTCGCGTCGAAGCGCGGGGTGGCGGAGGACGCGATCCCCGACTTCCTCCAGATCATCGACAAGCTGGAACGCGAGAAGCCGGAAGCGACGGAACAGAAGCTCGCGGCGATGGGCCTGACGACCGATGAGGTGACCGGATTCATCGCGAATCCCGCGAACGCCTCCGCGGCCTTCGACACCATCCGTGCCGAACTGACTGCGCGCGGACTCGGCGATTACCTCTCGCTCGACCTTTCGATTGTACGAGGACTGGCGTACTATACCGGAGTGGTCTTCGAAGTCTTCGATGCGAAGAAGTCGATGCGCGCGGTCGCCGGCGGCGGTCGCTACGACACGCTGGTCGAGACGATTTCCGACGGTGCCGTCGCGATGCCCGCGACCGGCTTCGCGATGGGCGACTACGTGATCCGCAACCTGATCGAGGAGACCGGCAAGACCAACCTGCTGATGCAGGCGTGGATGCAACGGAATGCGGCGGCCTGCGACGTCTATCTGGTGCTGGCCGACGACTCCAAGCGGGCCGAAGCGCTGGAGGTCCTGAGCGAGTTGCGGAACGCGGGGATCTCCTGCGACCTCCCCTTCACCGCCGCGAAGGTCAACAAGCAGTTCCAGAATGCCGAGAAGTGCGGCGCCCGTTTCGCCCTCGTGATCGGCAGCGAGCTTCCCGAACTCAAGCTGAAGGTCCTCTCCTCGCGGATGGAGGAAAGCTGCCATGTCCTCGGCCTGGCCGAATGGCTCACCGAGCGCCTCAAGGAACCCGACGGACCCTTGCTGGCTTGATAAAAGGCAATCAACCGCAGATACACGGGATGAACGCAGATGGACCATATGCCAAGGAGACCGAAGCGATTATCGGTTGCGCCTTCGCGGTCTTGAATGACATGGGCCATGGCTTTCATGTGAAGCCGCATGAGAACGCGCTAGCGGTCGAATTTCCTCATCGCACAATTCCCTCCAACCAACAGCCGAGTTACCCTCTCTCTTATCGGAATGAACGCGTTGGCGAATACATTCCCGACCTGATCGTATCCGGCCCGGTCATTGTGGACGCGAAGACCATCGAACGGATCACCGATCATGAGGTCGGGCGGATGTTGGACTACCCCAAGGCAACCGGCCTACAGGTAGGGCTGATTCTTAATTTCAAGCACGCCAAACTCCAGTTCCGCAGAGTGGTGCGGTCCAGCTCCCATACTGGTGCCGAGCCACCCGACCTTCATTGGAAATTCAACCGCAGATGAACGGGATGGACGCGGATAAACAGCCGGATAAAACCGGTTTAGCGCTTCAATTTTGAGGGCATTTCTTTCTCTTCCATCTGCGTCCATCCCGTTCATCTGCGGTTGAAAAGTCGCCATCCCATCCATCCCATCCATCCTGGTCCTCAATCCCGGTCCATTCACCTCGGCCCCAAGCCTTATGCGCACGCACCATTGCAACGAACTCCGCTCCACCCACATCGGTGAAACCGCCACTTTGATCGGCTGGGTGAATACCGTCCGGGATCAGGGCGGCGTGATCTTCGTGGACCTGCGCGACCGCGAGGGCGTGACGCAGTGCGTCTTCCGCCCCGAGGAAAGCCCGGAGGCCGCCGCCGCCAGCCACAAGCTCCGCGGCGAAGACGTGGTGCAAGTCACCGGCAAGGTGGCCAGTCGTCTCGAAGGCACCGCCAACGAAAAGCTCGGCACCGGCGAGATCGAGATCGTCGCGACCCAACTCACGGTCGTGAACAAGGCCGACGTGCTGCCCTTCCAGCTCGACAAGGAGCTCTCCAACGAGGACCTGCGGATGCGCTACCGCTATCTGGACATCCGCCGCCCGCGGATGTCGCAAAACCTGCGCACGCGCCACCGCGTCACGAAGTCCACGCGCGATTACCTCGACGAACTCGGCTTCTGCGAGATCGAAACGCCGGTGCTTTCCAAGTCCACGCCGGAAGGCGCGCGCGACTTCCTGGTGCCCTCGCGCTTGCAGCCCGGCTCCTTCTACGCCCTGCCGCAAGCACCGCAGCAGTACAAGCAGCTCCTGATGGTCGGCGGGATGGAGAAGTATTTCCAGGTCGCCAAGTGCTTCCGCGACGAGGACCTGCGCGCCGACCGCCAGCCGGAGTTCACCCAGATCGACATCGAGGCATCCTTCGTCGGCCAGGAAGACATCATCTCTCTGGTGGAGGGCCTGCTCGGCCGGATCTTCAAGGAAGCCCGCGGCGCGGACATCCCGAAGAGCTTCGACCGCATGACCTGGCGCGAGGCGATGGACATCTACGGCTCCGACAAGCCGGACCGCCGCTTCGACATGCATCTCACCGACCTCGGCGACGTCTTCGCGAACTCGACCTTCAAGGTTTTCTCCGGCGCGCTGCAATCCGGCGGCACGGTGAAGGCGATCAACGCGAAGGGCTTCTCCGGCATCACCACCGGCCAGGTCGAGGCGCTCACGCAGATCGCCACGCAGGCGGGCGCGAAGGGTCTCGCCTACATCCAGGTCCGCGGCGAGACCGTCGATACCTGGCGCTCGCCGATCACCAAGTTCCTCCAGCCCGAGGAACTGGAAGCGATGAAGGCCAAGCTCAACATCGAGACCGGCGACCTGATCCTCTTCGGCGCCGGTCCTTGGGAACAGGTGTGCGACATCCTCGGCCGCGTGCGGTTGGCCTGCGCCGGGTTCCAGAACCTGCTCGAGGGGAACGAGGAGCTGAACTTCCTCTGGGTGACCGAATTCCCGCTGCTGGCCTTCGACGAGGAAATCGGCCGCTATGTAGCGGTGCACCATCCCTTCACCCGCCCGCTCAAGGAGGACGAGGAGAAGCTGATGAAAGGCGAACTCTCCACCGACCTGCGCGCGCAAGCTTACGACGTGGTGCTGAACGGCAACGAACTCGGCGGTGGCTCGATCCGGATCCACGAAGCCCCGCTCCAGGCCGCGATGTTCAAGGCGCTCGGCATTTCCGAGGAAACCGCCGCGGAGGAATTCGGCCACATCCTGGATGCTTTCCGCTTCGGCGCTCCGCCGCACGGCGGCCTCGCCCTCGGTCTCGACCGCCTGGTGATGCTGATCTGCAACGAGCAATCGATCCGCGAGGTGATCGCCTTCCCGAAGAACAACAAGGGCAGCGACCTGATGAGCCAGTCGCCCGCCGAAGTGGACGCGAAGCAGCTCCGCGACCTGCGGATCCAGACGGTGAAGAAGCCGGCCGCTCCCGCTCCAGCCGCACAAGGGTAAACACCCCGGACCATTCCAACTGGAAACGGCTCGCAAGATCACTGCGGGCCGTTTCTGTTAACGGCCGCCACGACTTTCGGGGCAAGCGACGGCTACGACGTATTGAATTTCCCGCAGTTTTGCGCTATGGATCAGGGAAACCCCGCATCCCGCCATGGACTTCCCCGAAACCTATCACTCGACCGTGTTTCTTTTGGAGGGCAGGCCGATCAAGCTGCCCGAGTCCTTCGCGATCATCACCGCGTGGAACCCGATGGACCGGAAACGTCCGGATGAGGACAACAAGCGCGAGGACGAAGCCCTCCGCCGGACCTTGGAATTGCAAATGATCCCCTATTTCCGGGCCACGGGGTGCTCGCCGGATCTCGTTCATCGTGAACCCGGTTGGGCGGCCACCATGGCCAAGAACGAGGCGATCGGCCTCGGACGCCGCTTCGAGCAGCGCGGCATCTGGTGGGTGGAGGGAGACGAACTGATCCTGGTCTCCTGCGCGGACGGCGAGGAGAAGCGGATCGATACCTTCAGCTTGAGATTGAGATAAGTGGAAAAATCCACGGGTCGGAAGAGCCCGAATCCCGGAATTGCAAAAAAATTCCGGATGTGAAGGATCGCGCGCCGTTGATCGCTTGCCCGATTCGTCGCCTGGTCCTGCTGCCGATCCTCGCTTCTCTCGCGGGTCGCGGGCTTGCCGACTCCTTCGATCCGGTCTGGCAACTGGGCGATGACGACGCCGATTTCCTGCCCTTCACGCAGGAGAACTTCAGCGCGAACAACCCGCCCGGCTCGGCGACGGTCAAGGACGACGACTACTACCTCGCCGGGACCTACTCCGGGGTGGGCACGGTGGCGGCGGAGAACCTCGCGAACTTCGAGCACGCGGTGACCCAGGGCGACCCGCGCAACCGCGTGCACTTCCAGCTCGACGCGGCGCAGGCGGCAGCGACCTCGCGGCTGCGCGTGACGATCGACCTGCGCGGCGGCGGTGCATGGATCGGCCAAAGCATCCCCGGCTTCTCCACGCACGACATCACCGTGACCCTCAACGGCCAACCGGTCGGCGTGCGCAACAACATCACCTGGGATACGATCCTCGATTTCACGGTGGCCGCTTCCGCGGCGAATGCGGTGGCGGGCGCGAACGTGTTGCAGATCGAGCGCACCGGGGGCGGGAGCGGGGGTTACATCGGCTTCGATTACCTCAAGTTGGAAGCCGATCCGGACGGGCTCGCCGATGGGGATAGCGACGGCATGCCGCGGTGGTTCGAGGAGACCTACAGCCTGAGCGATTCCGTTGCCGGTGACGCGGCGACCGATCCCGATGAAGACGGGTTGAGCACGCTCCAGGAATTCCAGGCGGGCACGAACCCGACCGATCCGGACAGCGACAACGACGGCATCCCCGATGGCACGGAGACCACGACCAACCGCCTGCTCCGCGACACCGACGGCGACGGCATCGCGGATGGCGACGAGACTTCGACCAATCCGTTGCTGGCCGACAGCGATGCCGACGGTCACACGGACAACATTGAGCTCGAGCAGGGCAGCAACCCGAATTCCGCGGCTTCGGTGCCCTTCGACTTTCCCGGCGCGATCGGCCTGCAATTCATCTCCGAATCGCTGGCGTCCGCCGCGCTGCCGCCGCACGAGGCCGCCGGCTATTTCCGCCTGCCGAAATGGAACGTGACGCCCGGACTGCCGCACTGGCGCGCGAGCGGCACCTCGCTCGCCGGGAACATGAGCGGGCTGAAAAACCATCGCGGCCAGACGACGACCGCGGCGGTCTCCTGGAGCTATCACCACGCCGGCGAGGGCCTCCACAAGGGGCCCGGCAACGAGCGGCTCTTCTCCGGCATGATCCGCAGCGAGAGCAACGGCAGTGTGGTGACGCCCGCCAGCGTGACGCTCACGGGCATTCCGTATGCCACCTACGACCTGCTGGTTTACGTCGGCTACACCTATCCGGACAATGCCGACGATCCCCGCCCGGGACAGACCGAGTTGAACGGCAATGCCGCGACGCGCCGCCACTTCAGCGCCGCCTCGGCACCGCCCTTCCTCGGCTTCAAGGAAATCACCGCCACCACGGAAGCGGGGCGGCTGCGGGGGGACTTCGTGCGCTACCGGAATCTCAGCGGTGCCAGCCAAACGGTCACCGCCGTCTCGCCAATCCTGGAACCGGTGGGCATCCATGGCATCCAGATCATCGATAGCGGGACCGATAGCGATGGCGACGGCATGAAGGACGCCACGGAGGTGGAGTTCCGCTTCAACCCGCTGGTGGCCGATGCCACGGCGGATCCTGATGGCGACGGCCTCGCGAACAGCTCGGAGCTCGCCGCGGGCTGCGATCCCCACGATCCCGACACGGACAAGGACGGGCTGTTAGATGGAGCGGAGACCGTCACCTCACCCCTCGATCCCGACAGCGACGGCGACACGCTGACCGATGGCAGCGAGGTCGCCGGGGCACCCTTCCCTTCCCTGCCGGACGACACGGACAGCGACGACGACAACTATCCGGATGCCGTCGAGCGGCTCTACGGCTCCAACCCGATGTCGGCGACGAACTTCCCGCCCTCGGTGCCGCTATGGGACGCGGGCACGAGCACCTGGCGCTGGCGGATCGACAATGTCCGGCTGCTCTGGAACCACTCCCAATCGATGCTCGGGGCAATCCCGCAAGACGAGACGATGCTGTGCGAGGCGGTGACGCAGATCGACGCGGGCGGCTGGGACAAGGAGGTTGCGATCGGCCTGCGCTACATCAATGGCAAGCTGGTCCACCGCTTCCGTTGCATCCAAGGGGTCTTCCATGTGGCCGGACAAAGCGGCGACGGCTTCTGGGACAGCGATTGGGATGGCGTGACCGACCGCACCAAGACCTATGGCTTCAGCGGCTTCGGCGAAGGGGACGATTCCAAGCCGTTGCGGATGGAGTTCACCGCCGTGCGCGCGGCAAACGGCAGCAATTCCTGGACGCTGACTTTCCTCCTCGCGGATCTGACCAATCCCGACAGCCCGATCACGCTGGCCACGAAGACCTGGGCGAATGCCACCGCTGCCGATGCCTCGCTGATGAGCGGCACCACCAACTGGACGAATGCCGCAGGCATCGCGGGTGCCTTTGACGTGATGATCGAGACCGGCGTGCAGGCCTTCATCACCCCGAATCCTGTCGGCACGGCGGACGCGGATAGCGATGGCATGCCGGATGCCTGGGAAACGCTGCACACCTTCAACCCGGCGAGCGATGCCGATGCCGCGCTGGATGCGGACAGCGACGGGCTAGCCAATCTCCGCGAGTTCCTGGCCGGCACCGATCCCCGCGACAGTGATAGCGACAACGATGGCGCGAGCGACGGCGTGGAGTTGAGCCACGGCTCCGATCCGCTGGCCGCCACGAGCAAACCGGCGGGATACGACTTCACCGGAAACCTCGCGGACCTCGACGGCGACGGGCTTTCCGACGCGTGGACCTTGTGGTCCGGCGGGGTGCCCCGCGCGCCCGGTGGGGATGACGACGGCGACGGCATGAGCAATCTGGAGGAAAGCCAGGCCGGCACCGATCCGGACGATGCTTCCTCGCGCCTCGATCTGGTGGCGGCCTTCGCGGGGCCGGACTTGCAGCTTTCCTGGACCGACCTGCCCTTCAAGGCCCATGGGGTTCAGAAGAGCATCGCGCTGGATAGCTGGCAGCCCGTTCCCGGCCTGCCTGCTCCGACGATCTCCGGAGGGATGCGGCATCTTACGATCCCCGCCAATACCTTGAACCCCGGAGAAGGCTTCTACCGCGCCACCGCGAATCCCTTGGACAGCGACGGGGACGGTGTCGAGGACTGGACGGAGGCGAAGGTCACGGGGACATCGGCTGCATCTTCCACATCGGGCGGACAGAGCATCACGCGCGCGAACGGCCAGCAGCTTTCGGGCGATGCCGTTGCCTTGCTGGAGCGGATGCAGGGTTCCGCACCCGCGGGTGGAAGTCCGGGCACGAGCACGCCGGGCACGCCCTCCGCCGTGAATGCCGCGCGCTTCCTCATGCAGGCGACCTTCGGGCCGGTGCCGGAGGACATCGCGCAGGTGCGCTCGCTGGGATACTCCGCGTGGATCGACCAGCAGATCGCGCTGCCGCCTTCCTACCTCACGCCCTACATCAAGCAGATCAAGGCGGACGCGGCAGGGCCCCGGGTCGATCCCACCTACAACCTCAACACGCTGGACAACTTCCTCTTCGGCAACAACGTCACGACGCCCTTCGCGCGCAATGCGACCGGCGCGCCGGACCAGCTCCGCCAGCGCGTGGCCTTCGCCCTCTCGCAGATTCTCGTGGTCTCGCGGCGGGATGCGAACCTGGAGGAAAAGCCGGAGGGCATGGCAAATTACTACGACATGCTCACCCGCAATGCGCTCGGCAACTACGGCGATCTCCTCCTCGACGTGGCGCTGCACCCGGCGATGGGCTGGTATCTCAGCCATGCGGGCAACCAGAAGCCCGATCCTTCGATCCCGCGCTACCCGGACGAGAATTTCGCACGCGAGTTGATGCAGCTCGTCAGCATCGGGCTCTGGGAGTTGAATCCCGACGGCAGCCGCAAGCTGGATGTCCACGGCGAACCGATCCCCACCTACGACAACGGCGACATCACCGAGCTGGCGCGCGTCTTCACCGGCCTCTACTTCGTCTCGCCCTACGGCTGGGGCGGCGGCGGCTGGGATGACACCCATCTGACCCTGCCGATGGTGATGTATCCGGACCGCCATGACTTCGGTCCGAAGACGCTTCCCGGCGGCTTCATCGTGCCGGCACGGGAGGAGACGGAAGCCAACGGCATGCAAGATATCCGGGACGCGGTGGATGCCATCTTCCGCCACCCGAACACGCCCGCCTTCGTCGGCCGCCAGCTCATCCAGTTCCTCGTCACCGACAATCCCTCGCCCGCTTACGTGAAGCGCGTCCACGATGTCTTCGTCGATGACGGCAATGGCACCCGCGGCAACCTCGCGGCGGTGGTGAAGGCGGTCCTCCTCGACCCCGAAGCGCGTTCGCAGCCGCTGGATCCCGGCTATGGCAAGGTGCGCGAACCGGTGATCCGGACGATGCATCTGGGCCGCCTCTTCAAGCTCGCCGAAGCGCACCCGGACTTCGTGTGGTGGAACTGGCAGGAGAACTTCTACGGCTTCGCCAAACAGGAGCCGATGAATTCACCGAGCGTCTTCAACTTCTACACGCCCGTCTATCAGGCCCCCGGCGAGATCCGGAATGCCGGCTTGGTCAGCCCCGGCTTCCAGATCGTGGATACCTTCTCGTCCGTCTCCTTCCCGAACCTGATGTGGAAGTACCTCCACGAGGGCTTCACCTCGGCCTGGGAATGGAACTTCCCGCTCGACTACGGCGCCACGCTGCTACTCGCGGACAACCCCGCCGCTCTGGTCGATCACGTGAACCTGCTGGTCTGCGCCGGCTCGATGACCACCCGCACGCGCGGCATCCTGCTCGACGCCATCTCCGCTCCCGCCCTCACTCCGAAGGACCGTGTCGCCCTCGCCGTCTGGCTTGCGATGTGCTGCCCGGAAGGCACGATCCAGCGCTGATTTCCCCTCTCTTATATCTTATTTCATCCGTCTTCTCTCTTCATGCGATCCCGCCGCAAATTCCTCGGAGAAGCCAGTTGTGCCGCCATCGGTTCGACCTCGGTGCTCTCCACGCTGCTGAACCTGACCATGGCGAACCACGCCGCGGCGCAGGGCGGTTTCGGCGGGCAGCGCAAATCGCTCGTCTGCGTCTTCATGGCCGGCGGCTGCGACACCTTCAACCTGCTCGTCCCGCGCGGTGCGGCTTACTCCGAGTATGCCGCCTCCCGCTCCAATCTCGCGATTCCGGAGAACCAGCTCCATGCGCTCGACAGCACGAACTACGGAGTGCATCCCTCCTGCCCGAAGCTGGCGGAGATGTTCAACGGCACCGGCGCCTTCACCGGCAAGAAGCGCGTCTCCTTCCTCGCCAATGTCGGCACCTTGATCGAACCGATCGCGGATAAGCAGGCCTACCTGAGCGGCAGCGTGGCGCTTCCCAAGGCGCTGTTCTCGCACCGCGACCAGATCGAGCAGTGGCAGACTTCCGTGCCGCAGGGCATGCAGGTGCTCACCGGCTGGGGCGGCCGTGCCGCGGACGTGATCCACTCCACGCTCAATACCGAGCAGACCGGCAGCTACTACATGCCGATGAATTTCTCGGTGGCGGGCAACTCCGCCTTCCAGATCGGCGAGAGCGAAGGGCAATTCGTGATCACCGGCGAAGGCGCGCTCGGTTTCACCGGCGCGGCCGGCAGCTCCCCGCTGCACGTCGCGAAGGACCAGGCGATGCGCGACGTGATCGCGAGCCCGGTCGAGGAGCACTACAGCAACCTCTTCCACCGCACCCACGGTCGCATCACCTCGAACAGCATCGAGCGCGGCGCGGAGTTCCAGCAGCATTTCGCCGCGCCGGGTACCTTGAACGGACAAAACGTCGCAACGGTCGTGGCCAGCGCGCCGTTCCCGAACCACTACATCTCCGCGCAATTCCGCGCCGCGGTGAAAACCATCGCGATCCGCCAGCAGCTCAAGCTCGCACGGCAGACCATCTTCATCGAATTCGGCGGCTGGGATCACCATGCCGAACTGTTGGAGAACCACGGCAACATGCTCGCGGTGCTCGATGCCGCGCTCTACGCCTTCCAAAGCTGCCTCGAGACCCTCGGCCTGGCCAACGAAGTGATCACCTTCACCGCCTCCGATTTCGGGCGCACCTTGCGCTCGAACGGCCAGGGCACCGACCATGCATGGTCGGGCAACCAGCTCGTGATGGGCGGCCCCGTTCTGGGCGGCCAGATCCGCGGCAGCTATCCCTCGCTGGTCATCGACGGGCCGGACGACATCGGCCGCGGCGGACGCATTTTCCCGAAACTCTCCGCCGACGAGTACTTCTGCGAGCTGCTCCGCTGGTTCGGGGTGACGGCGGGAGACATGGACAGCGTGCTGCCTAACATCCGGAACTTTTACGATCCCGCAAGCGCGGCGAATCCGGCAGGCTTCCT
>CBFGPU010000010.1:0-13865 GCA_965650715.1 uncultured Haloferula sp.
CATGCCTGCCCCGCCCACAAGATTTCCCATGGTGACCGGCAACAGGTTGTTCACGAGGAAGGCGCTCCAGGAAAGATCCGGCGAAGCCGCGGCTCCTCCCAGGAACAATCCGAGCGGGACAAAGTACATGTTCGCCACCGAGTGCTCGAAGCCGGCCGCGACGAATGCCGAGATCGGAAAGACTACCGCCACGACCTTGTCCGTGACGCTGCGGCCCGCCATGGCCAGCCAAACGCCGAGGCACACGAGCAGATTGCACAAGATGCCCTTGAAGAACGCCTCCGCGAAACCGGGCGAAACCTTGGCCCGCGCGATTCCCACCGCCGTGTCGCCGATCAGTCCGTCATGAAACTCCGCGTGTCCCGACAAGGCGACCAGCCCGGCAAGCCCGATGGCACCCGCGGCATTCGCCACGTAAACGATCACGAGATTCCGCAGCAGCAGGCGGGTGGAGATGCGGCAGCTCACCCAGCTCATCACCATCAGGTTGTTCCCGGTGAAGAGTTCCCCGCCCGCGACCACGACCAGGATCAACCCCGTGGAGAACACCACGCCGCCGAGCACCCGCTGGAGCGCGAAGCCCAGCAGGGGATCGGACGCCACCACGGTGTAAAAGAGAGCCCCGAGGCCGATGAAGCCCCCGGCCAGCACTCCCAGGGCGAACAACTTCACCAGCGGCAAGCGGGCCTTCTTCACTCCCGTGCTCTCGATGCGCTCGGCGATCTGGTCCGGCGAGTAGGCATCGGATCCGTAGATATCAGCCATGGCTTTCCTCCCGTGGTAGCAACCTTACAGCGGTTGCCTTGTACTGGGGGCAGTTCGATTGCGGGTCGAGGGTCGGCCCCGTAAGCCGGTTGGTATGGGTTCCCGGAAAATGGAAGGTCAGGAAGAGGGTCCCGGGAGCGACACGAGACGAATGGCGTGCCACCACCTCGATGGAACCCCAGCGGCTTTCCACCCGCACCGTGGAGCCATCCGCCACGGCATCCCGCCGCGCATCCTCGGGATGGATCTGCACATGATCATCCGGCACGAGGTCTTCCAGCCCGCTACGACGGGTCATGGTGCCGACATTGTAGTGCTCCAGCAGCCGCCCGGTCACCAGGAGATAGGGATAGCCGGCAACCCCATGCTCCGGGCTCGGCTCGTAGTCGAGCGCTACCAGCTTCCCTCTCCCCCGCATGAAGCCGCCGGCATGGACTCTTGCCGTGCCGGGATGCCCGGGGAAGGGACAGGGCCACTGCAAGCCATCGGACCCGAGCCGGTCATAGGCAACACCGCCGAAGAGGTGCGGCGCCACGCGGGCGATCTCGTTCATCACCTCCGCGGGCGAATCGCAGGTCCAGCCCGCGCCCATGGCGCACGCGATCTGCACGACGGCAAGCCAATCGGGCCGCGCGGCACCGGGAGCGGACACCGCCGGGCGCACGTGCTGGATGCGGCGCTCGCCGTTGGTGAATGTGCCTTCCTGTTCGAGGCATCCTGCGGATGGCAACACCACGTGCGCGAATCTCGCGGTCTCGCAGAAAAACAGATCCTGGACGATCACCAGGTCGAGCCGCTCCAAGGCCTTCAGCACCTCGCTTTCATGGGGATCACTCTGGGCGACATCCTCTCCCATCAACCATAAACCCCGTACTTTCCCCTCCGCCGCGGCACGCAGCATCAAGGGGCTGGTGAGGCCCGGGTCCGGTGGCGGAAGATCTCCCCATATCCGGCCGATCCGCTCCCGGGCGACCGGATCACCCAGCGGCTGGTAGCCGGTGAAATGGGTGGGCATGCTGCCCATGTCGGCGCTGCCCTGGACATTGTTCTGACCGCGCAAGGGAAGCATCCCCGCACCCTCGCGACCGATGCTCCCGGTCAACATTCCCAGATTGCACAGTGCCATCACCGAGGCCGTCCCTTGCATCAGTTCCGAAAGGCCGAGCCCGTGCACGAAGAGCACGGGACCATGCCCGCCGATGATACCGGCCGCGGCCCGGATAGCGGAGATCTCAACCCCGCTGACCGCCGAAACCCCTTCCAACGAAAGCGCGGAGAGATGCTCCCGCAGTTCTTCCAGTCCCTCCGTGCGCTGCGAGACGAAGTCAGCGTCGAAGCTCCCCTCCTCCAGAAGCACCTTCGTGAGCCCGTTGAGCAATGCCACATTCGTGCCGGGCACCAGCTGCAAATGAACCGCCGCATGGTCCGAGAGCTCGATCCGGCGCGGATCGATCACGACAAGCGGAACGCCCCGCAACGCCGCCTGCTTGATCCGCGCGCCGACCACCGGGTGGGCCTCGGTCGGATTCGCACCCGCCACCACGATGCATCCCGCATGCTCGATATCGGCATAGGAGGCGGTTGCCGCACTCGTGCCGGTGACGAGCTGAAGGGCGAGCGCCGTGGACGAGTGACACACCCGCGCGCAGCAATCGACATTGTTCGTCCCGATCACGCTGCGGAAGAGCTTCTGCAAGAGATAGCATGCCTCATTGGTCGACCGGGAAGAGGTGAAGGCACCCAGCGCATCTGCACCGGATTCCGCTTTGATCTCCGCCAGCCGCCGGGCGATGAAGGCGACCGCTTCTTCCCAACTCGCTTTGCGGAATGCATCACCATCACGAAGGAGCGGCGTGGTGAGACGCTCCGGCGAATGATGCCATGAGTGGGCGTAGCGTCCTTTCACGCAGAGATGGCCCCGGTTGACCTGCGCATCCCCCACGCCGCTCACCCGCTGCACCCGTTGGTCGGCGACCTCGACCTCTATCCGGCAGCCCACTCCGCAGTAGCCGCAGATGCTGCGGGTACGGGTGACGGGCTTCCGGGTCGTGTCCATCCGATCGCGATCGGTCACCGCGCCGGTGGGGCACACGTCGATGCAAGCGCCACAGGCGACACAGGGGCTTGCTCGGAAATCCTTCCCGGGTCCGTAGATGAGCCGGGTCCGCGGCCCGCGTTCACTTGTGCCGTAAACGAATTGCCCCTGGATCTCCTCGCAAGCGTGAAGACACAGCCGGCAGGTGATGCATGCCCGCGGGTCGAAACGCAGGAAAGGATGGCTGTCATCCACCCGGCCGGGGCCGCTACCCGCCTGACCGTTCATCCCGTAGCGCTCCAGCAGATCACGGAATCTTCCCGGTGCCGTCGCCCCGGGCTCGAATCCGGTCTGTACGGCGCTTTCCAGATACATGCCCAGGATCGTGCGGCGAAGCGCTTCCAAGTCATCGCCGCCGGTGCTCACCCGCATCCCCGGCTGGAGCGCCGTGTGACAAGCCGCAGTAGGGCGCGGCTGGCCTTCGCACTGGACGAGACACATCCGGCAGCCGCCCTCCGCTTGCAAGGCATCGGCCGAACACAAGGTCGGGACATCGATGCCCAGCCGGTGCGCGGCATGGAGGATCGTGTCGCCCTCGCCGATTTCACAGGTGATGCCATCGATGGTTGCCGTGCTTGCCATGGTTCAGGAGGCTTCAGGGGGGCGGGAAGATGCGATGGCCGAAATGCCGGATCAGTTGACGCATCGGATGAGGTAGCGATTGCCCGAAGGCACACAGGCTTCCCTGCTCCATGGCGGTGAAAAGCTCCTCAAGACGACCGCGGATTTCGTCGGCAGGACGGCCCGACCCGAAGGCATTCGCCGCGCACTGCGACCCGAGCCGGCATGGCACGCACTTGCCGCAGGACTCATCGACCATGAAGCGGATCCAGTGTTCGAGCAGGGTCCGGAAGTCGGCATCTTCCGGCACCGCGATCAGGCCCCCGTGGCCGAGTTCGATGCCGCGCTCGCGCATGGCCCAGTAGCACACCGGGACATCCCAATCCTCCGGCACGAGGACGCTCCCCATGGGCCCGCCGATGAGCACGGCAGCCAGCGGTCTGCCATCGCGGGCACCGCCACCGAGGCTCTCGATCACCTCCCGGAGCGGAATCCCGAACTCGACCTCCACGATGCCAGGACGAGCGAATCCACGGTTCAAACATAGCGCCTTGGTCCCGGTGGATGCCGCCGAGCCCATGGCCGAATACGCCATCCCCCCGTCCGCAACGATGAATGGCACGCTGGCGAGCGTCTCGACGTTATTCACCACGGTGGGACGACCATAAAGGCCGGACAGGGCGGGGAACGGCGGGCGGATTCTCACCTCGCCGCGACGACCCTCGATGGCATTCAGCAGCGCCGTTTCCTCGCCACAGACATAGCTACCCAGACCGGGTAAAACCGAGACCTCGAAGTCAAAGCCCAGCCCCAGGATATTCCTCCCGATCAAGCCGGCTTCGCGGGCCTCGCGGATGGCCGTTTGCATCGCGGTGATCGCCCGCGGATACTCGGAGCGGATGAAGACGATCCCCTCGCCCGCTCCGACCGCGAAGCCGCAGAGGATCAGCCCTTCGAGGATGGCGTGTGGATCTTCTTCCATCAGCACGCGGTCGAGGAAGGAACCCGGATCGCCCTCGTCACCGTTTGCAATCACATAGCGCCGGTCTGCGACGGCGGATGCACAGGCGCGCCACTTCCGCCCGGTGGCAAAAGCCGCACCCCCGCGTCCGCGCTGGCCGGACCGGTCCATCGCCTCCAGCACCGCTTCCGGGTTTCCGCCCAGCGCGGCGGCAAGGACCTCGTAAGCTCCCGACCTGCGCGCCCTTCCGAGGGCGGCTGCCCCGCCTTCCAACAAACGCCGGGTGATGATCGCCGTGCGGCCGCAGCTTCGGATCTCCGGCATCCCTTTCAAGCCGAGACTCAGAGGACGCCCGTCAGGGGCAAGCGCTACCGGCGATTGGTCGCAATAACCGAGACAATAGACGCCCCGGCACGGTGCCCCTTCTTTCTCGAGTTCCTCGCGTAACGATTTCCCACCGCACAGAAGGCAAGAGGTGCCATCGCAGGTCTTGACCCCCGGCGGCTCCACCAGATCGGCATAGAAGCTGGCGGTGCCACGCAGGTCCGCCGCGGGAATACCCAGTTCCGCCGCCAGTGAAACCGCCGCACCGGCCTCGGGCGGGCCATACCGCCGGACTGCCGTCGCGATACGCCACATCGGGGAACCCGCGGCAGCGGTGTCCGGAGCATGTTCTGGTCCCCGCATCCGGTCGAGGATCGCGAATCCACCCTCCACCCTGCTGCGCTATTCTTGCGCATTCTTCCGCGCGGGTTGATCGGTCCCGCCATGCGGGGCCAACTCAGTCCTCCGCCTGGATTCCTTCGATGAACCCCTGCGCCCCGGTCTTCAAATCGGCGGCATTCGCCTCATCGGTGTCGATGTGCATGGCCAGCACCGCATTCGGATTCACGCGAACCCGCACGTCGCCGAAGACCATCTCCCGGTCCCCCGCGACCCGGACTTTCACGGTGCACTTGTCCCTGAGGCCGTAGCGCAGCGCATCCTCCGGGGTCATGTGAATGTGGCGGAGCGCGCAGATGACGCCCTTGTCGAGAGTCACTCTCCCGGCCGGTCCCTCGAGAACACATCCGGGAGTGCCCTCCAAGTCTCCGGAATCCCGGATCGGCGGGTGGATGCCGAGCTTGAATTGCTCGGTCATCGCGATCTCGACCTGGGTGGAGGCCCGGGGCGGACCGAGTACGCGCACGTGCCCGATGCTGCCTTTCGGCCCGATCACGGTGAGATCATCCTCGGACGCATACTGCCCGGGTTGGGAAAGTCCGGCCCGTCTCGCGAGGACATGGCCGGCACCGAAGAGAGCTTCGACATGATCCTGCGAAAGATGAACGTGGTGGGCGGATACTTCGATCGGGACCGGCTTGGCACGACACGCCTCGCAGGCCCGGACAAGATAGTCGCGGTCCATTGCGCGCAGGGTTTCACGCGCGATCATGCGCTCCTCGTCGGCGGGCACCACGAGTACGGTCACAGGAGAATCGTCGCTGGAGATCCGGGCGAGCTGCTTGCCATCCGCTTCCCGGTTGCGCGGCTCATCGAGATGGATGCCCATGCACTGCAGGCCTTGCACGGCGGCGGCACGCACGCCCGGACTGCCTTGACCAATCCCGGCGGTGAAGGCGAGCACATCGATCCCGCCGAGCGCGGCGACATAGGCACCAATCGCCTTCCTCACGCGGTAGCAAAAAACTTTCAACGCGATCAGTGCCCTCGGATTCCCCGCATCGGCAGCGGCCTCGATTTCCCGCATCCCCCCGGAAACCCCCGACAATCCGAGCAGCCCGCTTTCCTTGTTCAGTATCGTGTCCAGCCGCGCAGCGGAGAGGCCGGTGGTCCGCTCGAGATACGTGAGGATCCCGGAGTCGATGTCACCACAGCGGGTCCCCATTACGAGCCCCTCCCCCGGTGTGAATCCCATCGTCGTATCGATCGAACGGCCGTGATCGATCGCGCACAACGAGGCACCGCTCCCGAGGTGACAGCTCACGATTCTCAATTCCCGCGGGCGGCGCTTCAGGAATTGCCCGGCCGCCAGTGTCACGTAGGCGTGCGAGGGGCCGTGGAAACCGAAACGCCGGATCTTCCTTGTCTCGTAGCACTCGAAGGGCAGGCCGTAGAGAAAGGCATGGCTCGGCAAGGTCGAATGAAACGCGGTGTCGAAGACTGCAATGTGCGGCACCGCGGGAAAGACGCGGCGGGCCTCTCGGATGCCTTGGATATTGGCAGGATTGTGAAGCGGCGCGAGCTCCGCCAATTCGTCCAGTTCCGCCAGCACTGCGTCATCGATCACCACCGGGGCGGTGAACTTCCCTCCGCCGTGGACCACCCGGTGCCCCACCACGGTGATGCCCGCATTCCCCGCGATCGCTCCGCCACGGGGGTTCCCGAGGATCTCCAACATCGCGGTGAGGGCGGACCCATGTCCATCCTGCGGGAGGTCCCGCGCGCAATCCCCCGCCGGACTCCGCCAAGCCAGCCGGGCATGGCCGCTTCCGATTCCCGCCACGTGGCCGTGCGAGGAAAGGTCCGGACGGGCGGTATCGAACACGCTCCACTTCATCGATGACGATCCGCAATTGAGAACGAGGACCCGCTGGTGCCGCTCGCTCTTCAGGACAAGGCCATCCTCATCCTTTCCAAGGGCAAGGAGAGCCGCGGTGCCCGGATTCTCCAACAGGAGATGAAGGCGCGCGCCGATGTTACCCGCGATTCTTCGGGCGGCGCCGGGTTCCGACATCACACGGGCCAGAAAAAGGGTCAGCGGAACGAACATCACCCGGCTGGCTTCTTCAGCCTGGAGATCGGCTACCGCCGCTTCGCCGGTTAGCAGCGCCATTTCCCCGAAGGTGTCGCCCGGGCCCAAGCGCCCGACGAACCTGTCACCGCCATGCTCGTCCGGCACGCTGGCCACCAGGCGGCCTTCGAGGACGATCCCGAGAGATTGCAGTTCCTCACCGGAACGGGCCACCGACTCTCCCGCCACGAAGGCCTCGACCCGTGATCCCGCAGCCAGTTCGGCCAGGTTGGATTCCGAGAACCCCTCGAAGAGAGGCACCTTGCTTCGCAGGCATCCGGCATTCATGGCTCAAGGTTTCTCAGTCATCGGCCATCCCGGAGCTGGCCGTGCTCCAAGTTCCATCACCCCCGTCCTGCGCGCGCGCCTTCTGAGCCACTTTTCAAGTTCCACCGCCAGGTAGGCCACAAGCCCGACGCCGGTGATATGGAGCCACGCAGGTCCATCGAGCGGTGCGGAGTGGAAGAGCCGGTTCATGACGGGCGCATAGGTGAACACCATCTGTGCCGCAATCATGGCCGCGATGCACGGGACCACCCATGGATTCGAGAAGAATCCGATCGCCCAAACGGAGCGGATGAGGCTGCGGCAGTTCAAGAGATAGAAGATCTCGACCATGACGATCACATTCACCACAATCGTGCGAGCTTCGGCCACCGTGCGCCCACGGGCTTCCTGCTCCCAAACGAAGAGCCCGAAACATCCGGCCAGGATGATCAGCGACAGCAAGCCCGTGCGCATGAAGAGCGGGAAATCCAGGATCGGCTGCTTCGGATCCCGTGGCGGGCGGGTCATCAGATCATTCTCGCGGGGCTCGAACACCAGAGCAAAGCCGAGGATCACCGCTGTCATCATGTTCACCCACAGGAGCTGAACCGGGAGGGCCGGGAGGGCCGTCCCCAAGCCGATCGCCGCAAGCAAGGTGAGTCCTTCTCCGAAATTGCACGGGATCTCCCACACGATGCACTTGATCAGATTGTCAAAGACCCCGCGCCCTTCCTCCACGGCGTTTTCGATCGAGGCGAAATTGTCGTCTGTCAGGATGATGTCTGCCGCACCCTTCGCGACATCCGTTCCGCCGATCCCCATGGCAATGCCGATGTCCGCCTGCTTCAGCGCCGGAGCGTCGTTCACGCCGTCTCCCGTCATCGCCACGATATGACCCTTCGCCTGAAGGGCGCGCACCAGCCGCACCTTCTGCTCGGGTGCCACCCGTGCGAAAACGGCGGTCGCCTCGGCAACTTCCGGTAGTTCCTCGTCGGGCACTTCATCCAACGCCCGTCCCGATAGCGCGCCGCATCCGTCGCCATCCAGCCCGAGCCGCCGCGCGATCGCCAGTGCCGTCAGCAGGTGGTCGCCGGTGATCATCTTCACGGAGATGCCGGCGCGCCGGCATCTGGCCACCGCACGGATCGCCTCCTCCCGGGGCGGATCGATCATCCCTTGGAGGCCGAGGAAGGTGAGCGCTCCCGCGACATGATGATGATCCACCCGCTGCTGATCGAGGGGCACGATGCGACGCGCGAATCCAAGCACGCGCAGGCCCTCGGAAGCCATGCTGTCGGCGATTTCCTGTACCTTCGCACGATCCAGATCGACCAGCCGGCCCGAGGGGTCCAAGGCATCGTGACACTTGCCGAGCAGGCGCTCCACCGCGCCTTTCTTGTAGATCACGCGGGTATCCCCGCCGTCCCGGTGGTGGAGTGTCGCCATGTACTGGTGTTCCGACTCGAAGGCCAGGGTATCGACTCTCGGCATTTCTCCCGCCAGGTCGCCAGCGCTGAGTCCGGCCTTCTCCGCGGCGACGATGAGTGCAGCCTCGGTCGGGTCTCCCCGGACGGTGCGCAAACCGTCTTTCACGACCACTGCCGAATCGTTGCACAAGAGGCCGGCCCTCAAGCACTCGGCCAAGGAGTGGTCCAGCGGGAGCCCGGCGGGCTCGCCTTGCAGCAGGATCGATCCCGCCGGATCATAGCCCGCGCCGGTCACCTGGTAAGTCCGCCCGCCCGCGTGAATCTCGCGAACGGTCATCTGGTTCTCCGTGAGGGTTCCCGTCTTGTCCGAGCAAATGACCGTGGTGCTTCCCAAGGTCTCGACGGCGGGCAAGCGCCGCACCACGGCACGCCGCCTCGCCAAACGGGAAACGCCCACCGCGAGCGTGATCGTCACGGCAGCCGGAAGTCCCTCCGGAATCGCGCCGACCGCCAGCGCCACCGCCGCCATGAACATGTCCACCGGCGGCTCACCCCGGGTGAGTCCGATCGTGAAGGTCACCGCTGCCAAACCGAGGATGAGAAACATCAGGAGCCGGCTGAAGACGGCGATCTTGCGGGTCAGCGGCGTTTCGAGCTGTTCGGCCACCGAGATCAGTCCGGCTATGCGGCCGGTTTCGGTACGAGCGCCCGTGGCCCACACGACGCCTTCGGCCTGCCCATAGGTGACGAGCGTGCCGGTAAAGGCGACGTTCCTCCGGTCCGCAAGGACCGTCCCCAGGGCCAGCCGCCCGACCTGTTTCTCCACCGGCACGGACTCCCCGCTCAGCATCGATTCGTCGACGCGCAGGTTCCGCACCTTGAGCAAGCGGATATCGGCGGGGACCCGGTCGCCGCTCTGGAGCATGAGGACATCGCCCGGCACCAGCTCCCGCGAAGAAATCCGGATCACCCGCCCGCCGCGGCGTACGGTCGCTTCGGTGACGACGAGCCCGGCCAGAGCGAGGATCGCCTTCTCCGCCTTGCCCTCCTGGAAGAAGCCGACGAGCGCATTCACGATCACCACTCCAAGAATGACCGAGGCATCCACCCACTCTTCCAGCGCCAGCACCACCCCGGCGGCGATCAGGAGGACATAAACCAAGGGCTGGAGAAACTGGGCAAGCATCCGTCCCCACGGACCGACGGGAGCCCTGGCGATGATCTCGTTCGGACCGTACCGGTCCAAACGCTCTTCCGCCTCCCGGGGCATCAAGCCGTTGACCGGATCGGTGCCGAGCAGATCCAGCGCCTCCCGCTCTCCCAGCGCGTGGATATCTCGCGGCGTGTCGGTGGCATTCATGATCGGGCGGTGCCATGCCCCGTTCCCGAAAGGGAGAACCGGGAGACAGCACCCTGAGGCCGGCCTCCGTCCGATCCAATCAATTGGCAAATTTTGCACGGATTCCCGCAAGCCATGCAGCGCCTTCCGGGCCCGCATCGTCATGATGGATACGACCCCGAAACCGGAGAATCTCATGCAAACCGAATCCCAATCCCCGGCGAGCTTCGTGCGCTGGTTCGATACGCTCACCAACCAGGACGTAGCAGTTGCCGGAGGCAAGAACGCCTCCCTCGGCGAAATGATCCGCACGCTTTCCAAGGAAGGCATCCGCGTGCCGGACGGCTTTGCCATCACTGCGGACGGATACCGGACATTCCTGAGGCATAACGACCTGGAATCCCGCCTCCGCGAGCAGCTCGAGTTGAAGAAGCAGCACCTCGTCGCGGAAGGAGAGGCCGAACGGGTGATCCGGCACCTCCTCCTGGACAGCGACTTTCCAGCGGACATGCGCCAGGAAATTGTCACAGCCTATGAGGAGCTGAGCCGGCGCTATGGCTCCGCCGCGACCGACGTGGCGGTAAGAAGCAGTGCCACCGCGGAGGATCTCCCGGATGCAAGTTTCGCCGGCCAGCACGAGAGCTACCTCGGAATCTCCGGCATCGGCGATGTGTTGCACGCTTGTCGCCGCTGCATTGCCTCCCTGTTCACGACACGGGCGATCAGCTACCGGGAGCAGAAGGGATTCGACCACATGTCCATCGCCCTCTCGGTGGGCGTGCAAAAAATGGTGCGGTCGGACGTGAAGGACGGTGCGTCCGGGGTCATGTTCAGCCTGGACACCGAGACCGGCTTCCCGGACATGATCGTGATCAACGCCTCCTTCGGACTGGGTGAATGTATCGTCCAAGGAACGGTGACACCGGACGAATTCCGGGTCTTCAAGCCGCTGCTCGCGGACCCGTCCAAGCGGCCAGTCGTCGAGAAGGTTCTCGGCTCCAAGGAGATCAAGATGGTCTATGGCGACCGCTTCGGCACGCGCGTGCGGACGACGAACATGCCTTTCGAGCAACGCGGCCGCTTCGCCTTGAACGATGATCAGATCCTCCAGCTCGCACGCTGGGGCAAGCGTCTGGAAGAACACTATGGACGGCCCATGGACATGGAATGGGCGGTGGACGGCGAAACCGGTGAAATGTTCATGCTGCAAGCGCGCCCCGAGACGGTCCAGTGCCATGCGAGCAAGGGAAGCTTCCGCACCTGCCGTCTGGTGACAGGCGAGTCGCCGCCACGCTTGATCACCACGGGCCTCGCGATCGGCAGCACCATCGCGAACGGGACCGTCCGCCCGTTGCACGGACCCGGCGAATCGAGCAGCTTCAAGGAGGGCGAGATCCTCGTCGCCCCATCGACCAATCCGGATTGGGTCCCCGTGATGAAAAAGGCGGCCGGCATCATCACGGACCATGGCGGCCGCAGCAGCCACGCCGCGATCGTGAGCCGCGAACTCGGTGTCCCCGCGGTGATCGGCACGGGTGATGCCACCCGGCTCCTGTCAAAGGGGGAAAAAGTCACCATCGACTGTGCCCAGGGCGAAACGGGCGCCGTGTATGCGGGCCTCCTCGAATACGAGGCCGAGGAGATCGACCTCGAAACGCTGCCATCCGTCCGCACTCCCCTCCTCGTGAACGTCGCAACCCCGGAAGCCGCCTTCCGCTGGTGGCGTCTTCCCTGCCAGGGCATCGGACTGGCCCGCATGGAGTTCATCATCGGCAATCTCATCCGGGTTCATCCGATGGCGTTGCTTCGCTTCGACCAAATCTCCGATGCCGCCACCCGGATCATCATCGACAACCTGACCCGCTCCTATGAGGACAAGGCGGACTATTTCGTGGACCAGCTTGCACGCGGCATCGCGCACATCGCGTCATCCCGCTATCCGAAACCGGTGGTCGTGCGGACCAGCGACTTCAAGACCAACGAGTATGCCGGACTGATCGGCGGAAAGCAGTTCGAACCGGAGGAGGAGAATCCGATGCTCGGCTTCCGCGGTGCCTCGCGATACTATCACCCCTCCTACCGGGAGGCCTTCGGGCTGGAGTGCCGCGCGATCAAGAAGGCCCGGGAGGAGATCGGCTTGGACAACATCGTCGTCATGATCCCCTTCTGCCGGACTCCCGAAGAAGCGGACCGGGTGCTCGAGGTCATGGCCGAGCACGGCCTCAGGCGCGGCGAGCGCGGCCTCGAGATCCGCGTGATGGCGGAAATACCAAGCAATATCCTGCTCGCTGAAGAATTCGCGGAGCGGTTCGACGGTTTCTCGATCGGGTCCAATGACCTGACCCAATTGATCCTCGGTGTGGATCGCGACTCGGAGATCCTCGCGGGACTCTTCGACGAACGGAACAAGGCGGTCCAAATCGCAATCCAGCGCCTCATCGAAACGGCGCACGCAAAGGGCTGCAAGGTGGGCATCTGCGGACAAGGACCCAGCGATCATCCAGACTTCGCCGAGTTCCTTGTCGAGACGGGCATCGACTACATTTCGCTGAATCCCGACAGCGTCATCGGCATCACCCGCCACCTTGCCGCGATAGAGGAGAAGAAGCAACGGGCGGGTGTTCCGCCGGCCACCGCCGCTCCACCGCAGGCCGTCGGCCCGTCCCCTCGCCTCGCGCTATCATCGCCATGAATGCGGATCATCCGATCATCGCCGCCATCGATTTCTCCGCCGCATCCACGGCGGTCCTCCATCACGCGCTCCATGTCGCGGACCTGGCGAAGGCACCCCTTTGTCTCGTGCATGTCATCGACTCGACGGTGCTGAATCACCGCTCGATATCGCTGGGGCGGGTCCCCGATCCCGACGTTCTGATCTCGATCGCGAAGGATCGGCTCAGGGAAATGATCCCCGCCTCCGGACCGGGGGCGAATTGCGATGTGGTGGTCCGCTGCGGGCGGCCTGTCGATGAGCTGCATGCCATCGTCGCGGAACGCCAGGCATCCCTCTTGATCGTGGCGGCCAACGATCTCACCAAGCGCCATCCCGGGTCGGTCGCGTCCGCATGCATCCGGACGATTCCCAGCGACATCATGGTGCTGCGCGATTGGGGCGGGCGTGACTTCCGGAAGATCCTGCTGTGCACCGATTTCTCCGCCTCCTCCGCGAAGGCGCTGGAACGTGCGGTGTGGCTGGCCATCCTTCACAATGCCCCGCTCGAGATTGCCTACGTGATGTATCCGCCATCAAGGGACGCATGGGGTGAAATCCTGGAGACCCCGGCCCCCGGGGATGAGCGCAGCTATGCCGAGCGCTGCCGGAGTTCCGTGGAAAGCTCGATGACGGCGTTCCTCTCGCCGGAGTCCGGGCGTCTCGCCCGCGTCACTCACCGGACCACGATCCTGGAATCCGTGGACCCCGCCCAATGCCTGAAATACCACGTGCAGGATAACGCGCCCGACCTGGTGGTCCTCGGGAGCAAACTCCACTCCCGCTTCACCCGGATCTTCTCGGTGGGCATCGCCGATCACCTTCTTCACGAGACCGCCGCCTCGATCCTTGCCGTCCGTGACAAACCCGAATCGCACGCCTGAGGACCCTACCCATGAACATCGTTATAGGAACCGACTTCTCGCCCGTCGCCCAGCAAGCTGCG